>JBELME010000015.1:0-33376 GCA_042096095.1 Enterovibrio sp. | reverse complement strand
ACACAATCCCGAGAGAAAGAAACACGCCAGAGCACGCAATACATCTGCTATCAGTTTGTTTTTGCCACATGGCTAAGGCAATAAGGGCCAGTGCATGCCAGAATTGATAGTGAACCCCTTTATCTATGATAGACAATTCATAGTCCGAAAGATGCGCCTTTAACCCATGAGCGGCAAAAGCACCAATAGCCACTGCAACACCTGCAAACACGCACCCTACTGCTGCTTGTCGATTGCTTTTCATTGGCATACCTCAGCGATAAAAGCAGCAATATTATCAGCGGCAAATTGGCGGTTTTCTTCTTCAGTGTAGCCCGATGCTTTGCACGGTTTTAAGCTATGGTCACCATCTGGCACAACCACCAAAGAAACAGACGATGAAAACGGATATTGCGCCAGTTCTGCACGGTTGCCGAATGTATCGCGCTCACCTTGCAAAATCAGTGTCGGCTTTTCGATGTGGGCGAGGTGCTCCCCTTTGTCTTTTTCAGGCTTACCCGGAGGATGGAAAGGAAAACCCAAACACGCGATGCCCGCAACACTCTTCTCTTCGCTCAAATGGCTCGCCATCCTTCCCCCCATCGACTTTCCGCCAATCACAGTGTGTTTACTGCCATAGTTAGCGATAATCTCTTGGTAATGTTCTAGCAATTTTGGCGCACGATCAGGTGGCCGTTTTTTCCCGTCTTCCGATCGTTTCACCATATAGGGAAAATTGAAGCGAACCACGCGAATACCATGGGCAGCGATTTTCTTTGCAACCACTTCCATGAACTCGTGCTCCATACCTGCACCCGCGCCGTGGGCAAAAATAAACGTCGTTTCGGCCTCAAAAGGGCCATCGATTAGAACCTGATTCATGCAGAAATACTCTCCTGTTCTGCGGCGGCTTTCGCCAACACCCAATCCCGAAACGCTGCAATACGCCCCGAATCTGCGTCTTTTAGTTGGCTGACTAAATAAAATGCATTCTTACTCATCAAGAAATGGTCAAACGGGCACACCAAGCGTCCCGACTCAAGTTCGGGTTGTGCCAACACGTTATTGCTCAGCGCAATCCCTTGTCCAAGCGCTGCAGCCTGCAACACCATGGCTGAGTGGCTAAAAATAGGACCATAGCTTAGATTAATGTTACTAATCTGATAGTGCTTTGCATACGCCGTCCAGTCTCGACGAGAGCGGTCATGTAACAAGGTGTGGTGCTTCAAATCATCAAACGATGTCAGTGGCTTATCTGCACTCAAAATAGAAGGGCTGCACACGGGCAATAAAAACTCTGGGTAGAGTTCATCACACCTCAGCCCAGGCCAGTTACCGCGCCCATAGTAGATGGCGACATCAACGTCATCCGTCAATGAGCCATCTTCTAAATCAACCGCTTTGATTCGCACATCCACTTCGGGGTGCTGTTGATTAAAGTCTGACAAACGAGGGACAAGCCACTGAATGGCAAAACTTGGCGGCAAACTGATGGTGAGTGCCCCCTTCGCGCCGCGCTCCAACACGCGATCTGTCGCATCCGCGATTGACGTGAATATATCTTTAATATCAAGAAAATAGCTCTGCCCTTCTTCCGTTAAAAGTAACGAGCGATTGCGACGACGAAACAGCTTCAAGCCAAGAAATTCTTCGAGGGCTTTAATTTGATGACTCACCGCAGCCTGCGTCACGAACAACTCTTCCGCCGCGCGTGTGAAACTTAAATGCCGCGCAGCCGCTTCAAACACACGCAGCGCATTTAATGGAGGTAATCGACGAGCCATCCCGCCCCCTATTCATAAGATTTTCTAATATAGAACATTATAAAATGTCCATTGTTCTGTCACCAGAGAAAACCTATGGTTCGCGGGCACCAATGAACAAGCGTACCCTACGCACGTTTTTTCTTGGTTGCGATGTTGTGTTTGCATTTTTTCGGCTTTACCGAGCCTCAGTAGCATTAGCTACATTTTTATATACGTTGAGTATATTTCATACTATCTACACAAAGATTTATCGCGCACTGAGCTTATGGCTCGGTGCTTTTTTTTGCTTTTTTTTCCCTTCTACCTTCCCCAAACTCGCCGTTTAGGCCGTGTTTTCCTAACGCGATGCGCCAACACTTGAGTTAACCTCAGAGAAAAGCGATCATTCGCTTCATCAATAGCCCATGTCGAGCGACTAACCCAACTATGAGCAGCCGTACCTTTCATCTCGATAGCATTCGAAGCGTCTTTCCGTCGTTGAATCATTCCATCAATGGACAGCCATTGGTGTATCTCGACAGCGCAGCCACGGCACAAAAGCCGTTACCAGTCATCGACTGCATCAGTGATTACTACTCAGGGGCGACGGCAAATGTGCATAGAGGCAGCCATTCACTAACGGCAAATGCCACCAATCGCTTCGAAGCGGCCAGAAAAACCGTCGCGACGTTTATAGGTGCAAGCGAAGAATGCATTGTTTGGACGCGTGGCGCGACTGAAGCGTTAAACCTCATCGCGCAAAGTTACGGGCGACAAACGTTAAAACCGGGCGACGAAATCCTAGTGAGTGAGATGGAACACCATGCGAACATTGTTCCATGGCAATTGGTCGCCGAACAAACAGGCGCCAAAGTCGTGAAGTCCCCGATTAACACAGAGACTTGCACACTCGACATGAGCGCCTTTGATTCACTGCTTAATGAAAAAACACGTATTGTCGCCATCGGCCACATAAGCAACGTGACAGGCACGCGTAATCCTATCGAAACCATTATCCAAAAAGCCCATGCGAATGGCGCAATTGTGGTGGTCGATGGCGCACAAGCAGTTGTGCACGAGGACGTCAACGTCACAGCACTTGATGCTGATTTCTATGTGTTCTCCGGCCACAAGCTATTTGCGCCTGCGGGTATCGGCGCACTTTATGGAAAGGCTGAATTGTTAGCATCCATGCCACCTTGGCATGGCGGCGGGAAAATGGTCGAAAAAGTGACGTTTGAAGGGACACATTTTGCAGAGTCTCCTGCCAAGTTTGAAGCAGGCACACCCAATGTCGCAGGGGCGCTAGCATTAGCCACAGCCATTAATTGGCTCAACACGCTCGATAAAAAAGCCGCTGAAGCACATATTGCAGCCTTACAAAAACAATTGGTTGAAGGCATCAAGGATATTGATAATCTTTCTCTTGTCGGTTTACAAGCAGGAGCAAGCGTGGTCGCGTTTACGCTTCAGGGCGTTCACCACTCTGATATTGCCACCTTGCTAGATCAACAAGGCATCGCGGTGCGCTCTGGGCATCATTGCGCTCATCCCCTTATGGATGCGTTACGTATCAAAGGCTGCGTGCGCGTATCCATCGCTTTGTATAATAGCCAAGAAGACATTGAACGCTGCATCGCTGCAATACAAAAAGCCTGCGACATTCTTTAACTATTATGAGCACACATGAATAACTTTCCCAAACATCCATTCGGTACTGACATCACCGACGTCTCCATCCTTAGTGATATGGCAAAGTGCCGAAGCTGGGAAGATAAATATCGACTTGTTATTCAGCTTGGTAAAAAACTTCCCTCGCTAGAACAATCAGTTAAAAGCCAAAGCGTGGACATACCAGGTTGTGAAAGTGACGTTTGGTTAGTCTGGCAAGAAATTGATGGGGTTTATCATTTTTCAACAGACTCAGACGCCCGCATTGTGAAAGGGCTTCTTGCGTTAATCCTGGCGAAAATTGAAGGAAAAACACGTGAAGATCTTCGAAAAATAGACTTTGATGCTTACTTTGATGCTATGGATCTGCTCAGCCATTTAAGCCAATCTCGCAGCAATGGAATCCGTTCTATTATTGACCAAGTTAAGAAAATTTAACACTGAGACTGTTGCGGTGATTTGACACGCATTTCACCGCATATAGACGCTACTTTACCGTACATCACCCATTTTTAAGATGCGACGCCAGTCAATTCTTTCACTCTTTTTTTGCAGTAATTCCTGTCTAACCCTTAAATAGTATTGCTTTATTTTTATGCAAGCTCGTTTCTTCTTTAAACAGCGTAAAAAGACATGTTTCCATAAAAAGCTAATACGGAAAACACAAAACAAACCCCAAGAAAACATCAATCAAACCCACATTTAACATATTGTTAACTTTAGTTTATTTTTTATCGACTCAGATCTTGTTTCCACAATTCTTACCTCTATCTTTTTGCCTTATTCACCAGATTGTATATCTTTGATTGCGGTGGTCATAAAACCATCACAATAATAATTTAATTTATTTGAAGGCTAATCAAGTTTCTAAGCCTTAACCCTTATCGCGCTAAAAACTAAATAATTATCGGTGCCTGTATTTTTGGATAACCAAATGCAGTTACAGGGGTCAATTTTAATTGCTTGTTGTTAAAAGAATGGAGTCATCAATGAAAAAACTCGCGCTCATCACCGGATCGAAAGGTGGTATCGGCTCGGCGATCACAGAAAAGCTGGTCAGCCAAGGCTATCGCGTGATTGCAACGTATTTCACCGGGAACCTAAGTTGTGCCGAGGAATGGTTCGAGGAGAAAGGATTCAACGCTGATCAAGTACGCCTTTTCGAACTGGACGTGACCAACACACAAGAGTGTGCAGACCGTCTACCTCAACTTCTTGCTGAAGAAGGCACTATCGACGTTTTAGTTAACAACGCCGGTATCACCCGTGATGGTCAATTCAAGAAAATGGTGGCTGATAACTGGCATGCAGTTATCGATACCAACCTCAATAGCTTATTTAATGTAACTCAACCTCTGTTTGCCGCCATGTGCGAAAAAGGCAGTTGCCGAGTGATCAATATCTCTTCGGTAAATGGCTTGAAAGGTCAATTTGGTCAAACCAACTATGCAGCAGCGAAAGCAGGCATGATCGGTTTCACCAAAGCACTGGCTTTTGAAGGTGCACGCTCTGGCGTCACTGCAAACGTTGTTGCCCCAGGCTACACCGGCACGCCAATGGTAGAAGCAATGCGCGAAGAAGTGCTCGAATCTATCAAAAATGAGATTCCTATGAAGCGCCTCGCGCGTCCTGAGGAAATCGCAGAAGCTGTCGCGTATCTTGCAAGTGATGCAGGTGCTTATATCACCGGGGAAACGCTGTCGGTCAACGGCGGCTTGTACATGAACTAAGCAAGGAAAACTTTCACATGGAAAAAGTGTATATCGTTGCAGCTAAACGTACTGCAATTGGCGCATTCACAGGCTCACTAAAAGACACACCAGCAGGTCAACTTGCTGCTGTTGCCATCAAAGGCGCACTTGAAGCTGGTAATGTTGCTCCAGAAGCGGTTAACGAAGTTATCCTTGGTAACGTCGTTAGTGCGGGACAAGGCATGGGGATCGGTCGTCAGGCTGCAATTTTTGCAGGGTTGCCACAAACCGTTCCAGCTTACGCAATCAACATGGTTTGCGGAAGCGGGATGAAAGCTGTCATGGATGCTGTTACGCACATCCGTTGTGGCGACGCTGAAGTTGTCGTCGCGGCCGGTGTAGAAAACATGTCTCAAATCCCATTCGCGGCGTCAGGCTCACTACGTGGCGGCCAAAAAATGGGGGATATCAGCATGAAAGACCTTCTGATCTCGGATGGTCTAACTGATGTCTACAACCAATATCACATGGGCGTTACTGCAGAAAATGTCGCTGAACTTGTTGCCCTAAGCCGCGAACAGCAAGACACCTATGCAGCACAAAGCCAACAAAAAGCCGTTGCAGCCGTTGAAGCTGGTCGATTCAAAGATGAAATCGTCCCAGTGGAAGTGAAGCAACGTCGCCAAACTGTTTCGTTCGATACCGATGAATACCCGAAAGCGGACACCACACAAGAAGGCCTGAGCAAACTACGTCCGGCATTTGACCGTGAGGGTACCGTGACAGCAGGTAATGCTTCTGGTTTGAATGATGGTGCAAGCGCAATCATCGTTGCGTCTGAAGCAGCAGTGCAACGCCTTGGCTTGAAGCCGTTAGCTGAAATCACCAGCTACGCACAAGTTGGGTTAGATCCAAAAATCATGGGCTTAGGCCCAGTGGGTGCAGTAACCGAAGCGCTGAAAAAAGCAGAGCTTTCGATTTCCGACGTGGATCTGTTTGAGCTCAATGAAGCCTTTGCGGCACAGGCGCTTGGTGTTGTCCACCAGCTAGCTGACACGCATAGCGTCAGCCCTGAAGCCATTTTAGAAAAGGCGAATGTGAACGGTGGCGCAATTGCGTTGGGCCACCCTCTAGGTGCATCAGGTAACCGCGTTTTGGTTTCCCTGATCCACGAGTTGGAAAAACGTGAAGGCACTTATGGCGTGGCTTCACTATGTATCGGTGGCGGCATGGGTACGGCTGTTGTCGTAAAACGTGCTAGCAACTAAAAACGTAAAAACCCTTTGGAACTAATTCAAATACCTAGGAGATACACCATGTACACAGATATGTTTAAAGCATTCTCAGAGCAAACTGAAAAAACACTTGCCCCTTACGTTAAATTCAACAAGCTTGTTGCTAAAAACGTTGAAACGTTGACTGAACTTCAACTAAACGCAGTTCGCACTTACAGCGAAATGGGTCTAGCACAAGTTAAAGCGGCAAGCAGCGTAACTGATGTGACTTCTTTGACGTCATTCAGCAGCCAACAGCTTGCAGCTATGACTAAGCTTTCTCAGCAAATGATGGACGACAGCGCAAAACTGCAATCTGTTGCTAAAGAGTTTAAAGACGATTTAGACCAGTTGACTTCTGAAAACCTGAAAGCGGCTACTCCAGCTTAATCAAGGTCACCGCCCTCTTCTTTAGAGGGCGGTGTTGTATCCGATCAAGAGGGTTTACACATGTTTCAGAGCTTCTTTTCGGACTACCTTGTAAAACTCCAAGAGAGTAACCAGCAATGGTGGAAGGATCTTGAGCAAGGCAAGGCAGCCGTAAACACCCCCCTGAACAAAGCAATGCAAGAAATGAGTATCGATGATACGACTCAACTTCTTGAAAATGCCGCAAATCAACCTGCTGCAATGTTGCAAATTCAGATGCAGTGGTGGGAAAAACAACTGGAAATCTGGCAAAACGTGGCACTCGCTTCAAACAGTGACGACATTGTAGGTCCAGAAAGAGACGACAAACGATTTCAAGATAAAAGTTGGCAAGACGAAGCGTTTTACAGCTTCATCAAACAATCTTACCTACTATTTGGACGAACTTTCCTTGAAACCATTAATGCCGTTGAAGGCATAGATGAAAAAGCGAAAGAACGCCTTACTTTCTTCTCACGCCAAGCCATCAATGCGATGTCTCCTAGCAACTTCATTGGGACAAACCCAGAGTTATTTCGCTTAACGCTTGAGAAAAATGGTGAGAACTTGGTAAAAGGATTAGAGCAGCTTCAAGAAGACCTTGAATCTAGCTCAGATATCCTGAAGGTCAGAATGACAAACAACAATGCTTTCCGCATTGGTGAAGACATTGCGAATACCCCTGGTGATGTGGTGTATCAAAATGAGTTGTTTGAATTGATCCAATACCGCCCAATGACAGAAAAGGTCAATGCAACACCATTATTGGTCGTGCCACCTTTCGTCAACAAATACTACATTCTTGATCTTCGCGAGAAGAACTCGATGATGCGCTGGCTGGTCGAGCAAGGCCACACCGTATTCATGATGTCGTGGCGCAACCCTGGCGAGCAACAACGAAACGTTGAGTTTGGTGATTATGTCACTGAAGGCGTGGTTAAAGCAGTCACTGCGATTGAAGACATTACCGGTCAATCGCAAATCAACGCTGCAGGTTACTGCATCGGTGGCACTGTCTTAGCAAGCACCATTGCTTACTATGCGGCAAAACGCATGAAAGCGCGCATCAAATCAGCATCGTTCTTCACAACGATTCTCGATTTTGCTCAGCCTGGCGAAGTGGGAGCATACATTAACGACAGCGTTGTCAGTGCCATAGAAGCACAAAACACCGCAAAAGGTTATATGGATGGCCGCTCACTGAGCGTCACGTTCAGTCTGCTTCGTGAAAACAGCTTGTACTGGAACTACTATGTCGACAACTACCTCAAAGGGAACAGCCCTGTCGATTTCGACCTCCTTTACTGGAACAGTGACAGTACTAACGTTGCGGGTGCTACCCATAACTTCATTCTGCGTGAACTTTACCTGAACAACAACCTTGTGAAGGATAAAGGCGTGAAGATTGGTGGTGTGTGGATTGATTTGAACAAAATCAAAATCCCAACCTACTTCATTTCAACCAAAGAAGACCATATCGCACTTTGGCAAGGCACATACCGTGGCGCGCTTAATGTGAGTGGTAACAAAACCTTTGTGTTGGGTGAATCAGGACACATCGCTGGTATCGTTAACCACCCTAGCCGCAATAAGTACGGTTACTGGGTGAACTCTGAGTTGAGTGAATCAGCAGACGAATGGTTTGAATCTGCAGATCACAACACAGGGTCATGGTGGCTTCACTGGGACAAATGGCTTGAAGCATATAGCCCGAAAGAAAAAATCGAGCCGTATGCACAAGGTTCAGAGAACTTCCCTGTACTCACTGTTGCGCCTGGCAACTACGTGAAACAGGTACTGCCTATCGAGCCAAAAGCTGAAAAGCCTGCACCGAAAAAAGCACCAGCGAAAGCTGACGCATAATATTGAATTAGGTGTGCTTTAACGCAAAAGGCCGCTTCATTGTGAAGCGGCCTTTTTTATGTTCTGCTTTTACAGCGTTTTGCTTTTTTATTTTTTCGCCGTCAATTTGGTAATGATGCGTGATACTGCAACAAAACCAAACGTCGCTGTCACCATCGTCGCTGCGCCAAACCCACTTGCACAATCCATGCGTTTAGGCCCTTCTGCACTTGCTTTGGTTTCGCACACGCTGCCATCAGGCTGCGGGTACTTCAATTGCTCTGTTGAAAACACGCAATCAATACCAAACTTACGCCCTTGAGTTTTGGTGAAGTTATGGAAACGACGCAGGTTATTACGCAGTTTCGCCGCCAAAGGGTCTTGAATGGTTTTCGTGAGATCCGCGACTTGAATTTGTGTAGGGTCGATTTGACCACCCGCTCCGCCCACTGTGATGATTTTGATCTTGTTGCGCTTACAGTAAGCAAGTAACGCCGTTTTCGGTTTGATGCTATCAATGGCATCCAACACGTAATCAAACTCTTTCGTGATGTACTCAGGAATATTGTCTTCTGAGATAAAGTCATCAATCAAATTGATTTGGCAGTCCGGGTTAATGGCACGAACACGATCGGCCATCACTTCAATTTTACTCTGACCAATGGTGCCTGACATGGCATGGATCTGTCGATTAACATTGGTCACACAGATATCGTCCATATCAATCAAGGTCAACGTACCCACACCGCTTCGCGCCAATGCTTCCGCCGCCCATGACCCTACACCGCCAATGCCGATAACACATACATGTGATTGACGAAGGATCTCCAGCTCAGACATACCGTACAAACGGCGTGTTCCGCCAAAGCGTTGTTGGTAGCTTTCTGATGCTGGTGAAGGTGATGTAGACATAGTTAATGGCTCTGTTTCAGTTTGCATTGATGGACTGCGGGTTATACGCGTTTGCCGTGAAAATGTCCATGCTCATAAAGCGTACTCTCCAAGCCCTTAAAGCCTGATGATTTCACATTTTAGCCAATCGATCACTTGCTTTACCGCCGCCAACCGTCGCTTATGGCCATGACAAAACAAGAAATACCCATACGCACTATCAAAGCGCAATGACAAAGGGTTTACGACCACACCTTGTGTGATGGATTCCTGAATCATAAATTGTGGAATTAGGGCAATGCCCTGACGGCGTCGAAGTGCTTCGAACGCCATATAGAAATGTTCAAAGCCGCCGCCATAGGTTGGGCTATCCGGCGACACACCCAACTCATGCCAAAACTGATTCCATATCTGAGGGCGCGTGATGTGACTTATCGACGTCAAAGACAACAACGCGGAGATATTACTCACGGGCTGTGAAAATTGCTCAGGGCTTGCCACCAGCATCAAACGCTCACGAATAAGCAACTCAGCATCTTCTTCGTGGGTGGAAAGCGGCAGGCAATGAATCGCAATATCACCTTGATAACGGTTTTGCGTATCTGACGTCACACTGGCACGGATCGCGAGATCGATATTCGGGTGTAATTGCTTAAACCTATTCAATTTGGGAATAAGCCACATACTCGCTAACGATGGCGGCACGGAAATGTCTATTCGACTTTGTGTCTCAGAGGTTTGCATTACCGTGGATGTGGCGTGCTGTAAATTTTCGAGTGCCTCCACCACCGATGGCAAATAGCGTCGACCTGCGTCCGTCAATTCGACTTTCCCACCACTTCTCTCGAATAATGAACATCCCATCAATTCCTCCAAATGAAGAATTTGTTTGCTGATAGCACTTTGGGTCAAATTCAGAATCTTTGCCGCCTTCGAAAAACTGAGCGTTTGCGCCACGATCGTAAAGGTACGCAATGTTTTCATTGGGGGAATAGGCATCGCCATTCTTTACAGCCTCGCTACACTATGAATTTTTAGCATACCCTCCGAATTTATATCGTTTGCTGTTCATTTTCCAACCCGCTAATACTAACTGTTGATTACTTCAATTTTTAGGGCGGCGTAGGGAAATCATGACCCACATTTTACAAAGACATTGTCATTCCAAACTTCCAACAGTGACAGGCGGTGAAGGCGTTTTTCTTCTCGACACTGAAGGGCGTCAATACTTAGACGGTTGCGGTGGTGCAGCCGTTTCTTGTTTAGGCCATAGCCACCAAGGTGTGTTAAGCGCGATTCAGACACAACTGAATACTATTCCGTATGCTCATACTGGATTTTTTACCTCCCCCGCAGCTGAAGAGTTGGCAGAGCGCCTTTGTGCCAGAGCGCCAGGGCCGCTGAATCATGTTTACCTCGTTAGCGGCGGCTCAGAAGCGGTGGAATCTGCGCTAAAGATGGCACGCCAGTATTTCCTCGAAAAAGGCGAAACGTCACGTACCCGCTTTATCGCCAGACGACAGAGCTATCACGGCAATACGCTCGGCGCATTAGGCGTCGGTGGAAACATGTGGCGCAAAGAGCCGTTCGCCCCTCTGCTTCAAAATGGTGAGCTCATTGCCCCTTGTTATGCCTACCGTGATAAACGTGCTGATGAAACAAACTTCGATTACGGTCAGCGCGTGGCGAATGAACTTGAAGAACGCCTGTTGAGCGTTGGACCGGAAACTGTTATTGCCTTTGTTGCTGAACCCGTCGTGGGCGCGACCGCTGGCGCGCTGGTTGCCGAGAAAGGTTACTTCAAACGCATCCGCGAAATCTGCGACAAATATGGGGTGCTCCTTATTCTTGATGAGGTGATGTGTGGTGCAGGAAGAACAGGCACCTATTTTGCTTATGAGCAAGAAGAGATCGTGCCTGATCTTGTCACACTCGCAAAAGGCTTAGCGGCAGGCTATCAACCTATTGGCGCAGTCATGGTGCATGAGAAAATCTATAACGCGATCTCTGGTGGTACGGGCTACTTTCAGCATGGTCACACTTTTATGGCTCACCCCTTGGCGTGTGCGGCTGCCTGTGCCACATTGAATGCTATTGATGCTGGGCCATTGAGCGAAGTGACAGAAAAAGGCCAATACCTAGTCAAACGTTTAAACGAGACATTCAATACGCATGACTATGTCGGTGATATTCGCGGACGCGGACTCTTCATTGGAATTGAAATGGTGCAAGACAAAACCACGAAAAACCCGTTCGCGTCATCGCGTCCGTTGCACACTGAAATTAAGAAAACAGCGATGTCACAAGGGCTCATGTGCTACCCAATGGGTGGCACGATTGATGGTCAACAAGGACATCATATATTGCTCGCACCACCTTTCATCATTTCTGAAAACGAAATGGATGAACTGGTTCGCCGACTTTCTCGCACCATGGACAACGTATTTGCCTAAGGATTGACCGTGCAAAAAGGAAGAAACATCATTGTCGCGCCCAATGGTGCGCGTCGAACCAAGGAAGATCACATGCAATTACCCATGACGCTAGACGACATGAGTGTCTGCCTACGAGACGTTGCAAACGCGGGGGCAGCCATGGCTCACATGCATGTGAGAGACGCTCATGGAAAACACACCTTAGATGTTGGACTTAACCGAGAGTGGCTGACGGAAATGCGCGCTCGCTTCGATAACGACTTGGTTATTCAATTAACAACCGAAGCCGTTGGTATGTACCAACCCGAAGAACAAATTGCGCTTGTTCAAGATACAGAGCCTGAAGCCGTATCCCTCGCATTGCGAGAACTTCGCCCAAACGCCAGTTACGAAAAAGCCGCGAGCCGTTTTTTCTATGAACTGTCTGAGCGTCGCATCTATGTACAATACATTTTGTATGATGCAGCAGATTTGTCGCTTTATTTTCAGATGGTTAATGACAAGACATTGCCTTATAACGGTCATCACCTACTATTGGTACTGGGGAAATACAAAAAAGACATGTTGTCGACCCCAACAGATTTACTCGAATTCGATATTAAACGGTTAACGAATGAGGGAGTTTCTTGGGCAACATGTGCTTTTGGGCAATATGAACATCAATGTCTAAGCGCAGCGATGTCACTAGGTGGTGATGTCCGAGTAGGATTTGAAAATAACCTAATAAATTTAAAGGGACAGCATGCGGAAAATAACGCAGAGCTCGTTCATCAAATCACAAAATTGTCTCAAAAGATGGATTTAAGTATCAATACTGCGGAAGATTTGAGAAGAAATATCTCTCGTAGCTTTGAAGCGTGAAGCCTATCTCTTGCGATCGGAAAAACAACTATTAGATAATCCTGTTGCAACTTGGATTCACATTTTATTTACAAATAGCGGACTCGGACCGCGAAAGCAATCACATCATCGACAAGGAACATAAAGCATGAAAGCGTTAAAACCTACGATCGTCGCAATGAGCTTTGCAGCTGCTTTAGGTACTGCCGTGCCAGCACAAGCTAATCAGTTTGTCACTATCGGTACTGGCGGTGTCACTGGTGTGTACTACCCAACGGGTGGTGCAATTTGCCGTCTGGTAAACAAATCGAAAAAAGACCACGGCATCCGCTGTTCAGTAGAAAGTACTGGTGGGTCTATTTACAACATCAACACCATCCGCGCTGGTGAACTGGACATGGGTATAGCTCAGTCAGACTGGCAGTTCCACGCATACAACGGTAGCAGCAAATTTACTGAACAAGGCCCATACAAAAACCTTCGTGCAGTATTCTCTGTTCACCCAGAACCGTTCACCGTTGTTGCACGCGCGGACGCGGGCATCAAAACATTTGATGACCTAAAAGGTAAGCGTGTAAACATTGGTAATCCAGGTTCAGGCCAGCGCGGTACGATTGAAGTACTGATGGATGGCATGGGCTGGACAATGGATGACTTTAAGCAAGTGTCTGCGCTTAAAGCGGCTGAGCAATCTAAAGCGCTGTGTGATAACAAAATTGACGCAATGGTATACACCGTTGGTCACCCAAGTGGTGCGATTCAAGAAGCGACCACTGCGTGTGACAGCGTTGTTGTAGAAGTTAACAATGCAGCGGCTCAAAAGCTTGTTGCTGACAACGACTACTACCGCTCAGCAACTATCCCAGGTGGCATGTACCGTGGTAACGATGGCGATGTAGACACGTTCGGTGTGGGTGCGACGTTTGTTTCTTCAACGGAAGTACCAGACGAAGTGATCTACAACGTGGTTAAAGCTGTGTTTGAAAACTTTGACGATTTCCGTCGTCTACACCCAGCTTTCGCAAACCTGAAAAAAGAAGAAATGGTTTCTGACGGTTTGTCTGCTCCACTTCACCCAGGTGCGGCCAAATACTACAAAGAAGCTGGCCTAATCAAGTAATTGATGCCTAAGCTCTGAAAACAAAAAAAGGCGGGGACTCCCCGCCTTTTTCTTATCTAAAATCGACCAAACCGTGACTTGCTTGACGGATTGCTACTCGGCAACCGTTTCAACCCACTTGGTTGTATTCTCTTCTGCCGGCTTCGTTAACTTCCAAACGCGACCAAAGTGTTTGTGATGACCCGCTTTAATCCCAGCTTCTTCCCCCATACCGTGATATAGGTCTAGGTGATTTTTCTTAACCGCTCCGCCTGTATCTAACGCCATCAGCAGCTTAAGGATATGTTGTCCATTCCAGTTGCCTTGCTCATCAAGCTGAGGAATCTCTGCCAGCAAAACAGTCCCCATGGGTAAGTAAGCACGATCGGCTGCCACAGACGCTCCTGACAATAGCGGTATGCCGGCCGTTCCCGTCACTGGTGCGGCAGCTCTCGGCGCAAAGAATACATAAGACGGGTTTTGGTTTAGCAGTTCAACCACGGTTGCTTCGTCTTTTTGAGCCGTCACCCAATCTTTGATGGCTTTTAACGACATCTTTTCGCGGGGCACCTCATCGCGTTCAATCAATACTTTGCCAATGCCGACATAGGGATGGCCGTTTTTCCCACCGTAGGCGAAATACTCAAGTTGGTCATCGTCACCAAAATGGATGAAGCCACTGCCTTGCACTTCCATGATGAAATTATCAATCAAAGAGGCGCTATAACCAAGCTCTAACCCTAAGCCATCTAATGCACCATTGTAGATTTCTTCGCGTGTTGGGCATCGCTCGCCGCACGTTGGCTTGCCATATACCGGATAACGAAACAGCGCATCGGGTTGATGGCGCATTTCGATCACAGGCGAGAAGTAGCCCGTGAACAACACATTGCCATTCCCATCGCCGCCACCCATTTGCTCCAGTTTAATACCGTAATCGATCAATGCCGTCGGCTCACCGCTTTCCGCCAGCCACGCCTTAACACTTTCATAAAGAGGCTGATTCGGTTTAGATAAAGAAGGCGACAAGGTTTCTACTTTTTCCAACTGCGCGGGGAAAAGCGAATAATCTTTGGGTTTATCTGAAGCTACCGAGGCAACAGGGTTAAGCACATCGTCAAAATTACCATCGGCATACTGTTGCCCACGGTCTGTTGGGCGAGCACAAGCGGCGAGAAGTAGAGAAAAGCCGACAACACAAAGAGTGCGATTCACGTTAAATCCTGATCATAAAAACGGAAATAAAAGGGTGACAGATGCCCGAGTTTTCTGCAATGGAAACCGCGTTCCCCCCTCTTTTATCGGGGATAAAAGATGCGATCTAACACGACCATAAAACCCAAAGACTCAGCATTGAAACAATTTGTCACAAAAACGTAACTTTCATCCGTTTAAATGAGCGACACAAAAATGTCTTAAAAGTTAAACATAATTAAAACAAGAAGGGAGTGTCAGATGGATTTGAAAGTTGGTAGGAAAACCCTATTAGACCCAGATGCTGTTGAGTACCAATGGATACGAACACTGGCCAGTGATGGCAGTACCGACGAAATGATCAACCACAGTATTCGTCGCTGTTTGGGAGGAAATGAAGAGACTGCAGATAAAATTAGACGTGTTGCTCTTGGGATAACACCGATGACTGAGCTACTTCGTTCGCTGCCCACACACTACTAATCCCCTTTTTCAGTATCAGCGCACTTTTTCGAAGGGCGTACTGTAATGATACGGTTTTTCTCTTTGTAGTGTTTTTTCGTCTTCAACCGTATAAAGGTAGGTACTGTTACCCACGGTATAAATCAATTTGCTGCCCGTAAACTCAAAAAAACTCGTGGTGCGGGCTCCCTTTATATAGATACCGTCCTTTCGTACTTCAAAACGATCTGCGGCATAAGGGGCAACCCCCTGCTCCACCCACTCTCCATAGATTGAGGATTCGTCCACTTCCGAAAAAATATGCACGCCGTTTGCAGTAAGAAAAATGATTGCACTTACGACGAGGGCAACAAATAGCGCGATAGATTGTCCAACGATGCCCACAGTTCAAACTCTCAAAAAGAAGAAGGTGCGTTATTAACAATACTATTATAAAAAATCTGGTATTGCCTTCAAAGTCATATATTCAGAGTTTGAACCCGAATCACGCCTATTGCCAAACAGGGAATAGTTAGTCAATATGAGAACATAAACAGTCATAAAAATGGAGTAAGGTGTTGAAACTTCGCAGTACAGCACTTGTTAAAGGATTTAGGCAATCAGCCCCCTATGTGAATGCGCATCACAACAAAACCATTGTGATCATGCTAGGCGGCGAAGCTATCGCGGATGAAAACTTCGCCAATATCGTCAATGACATTGCCCTTCTTAATAGCTTGGGGATTCGACTGGTGCTGGTGTATGGCGCTCGCCCCCAGATCACCCACCAACTCGAACGCATGGACATGGAAACGCCATATCACAACGGTATTCGTGTCACGGATTCCGCCGCACTCGAGGCAGTCAAGCAAGCCGCTGGGCAACTCCAGCTTGATATCACTGCGCGCTTGTCCATGAGTTTGAACAACACTCCCATGGCGGGTGCACAAATCAACGTCGTGAGTGGCAACTTTGTTATCGCACAGCCTCTCGGTGTCGATGAAGGTGTGGATTATTGCCATAGCGGAAGAGTACGTCGAATCGACATTGACGGCATTCATCGTCAGCTAGATCAACATGCCATTGTTCTGCTCGGTCCTGTCGCCAGTTCAGTGACGGGTGATTGCTTCAACCTAACCTCAGAAGAACTTGCAACGCAGCTCGCGATTCGCTTGAAAGCCGACAAGCTGATCGGTTTTTGTTCGTTACAAGGCGTGATTGGGCCGAACGGTAACGTCATCTCCGAGCTTTTCCCTCACCAAGCAGAATCTATCTTGCAGCTACGCGAACAAGCAGGTGACATTAATTCTGGCACAGTGCGTTTTCTGCGTGGTGCTATGGCGGCATGTCGTTCAGGCGTAACGCGAAGTCACTTGCTCAGCTACAAAGTGGATGGCTCGCTCATTCAAGAGTTGTTCTCAATTGAAGGTATCGGCACGCAAATCGTCACAGAAAGCGCAGAGAAAGTACGCCAAGCGACGATTGATGATATTGGCGGTATTCTTGATTTGATTCGTCCGCTGGAGCAACAAGGCATCCTCGTGCGTCGTTCTCGCGAACAGTTGGAACAAGAAATTCCGCTGTTTACTGTCATCGAGCGGGACGATCGCATTATAGGGTGTGCCGCGCTCTACCCTTACCCTGAATCTTTGAGTGCAGAAATGGCCTGCGTGGCCGTCGACCCAGAATATCGTGACAGTGAACGTGGTACACGTTTACTCCACCATATTCAGCAACGCGCTTCTCAGCGAGGGTTAAAAACCATCTTCGTCCTGACGACACGAAGCATTCACTGGTTCCGTGAGCATGGCTTTGAAGAAGCCGATGTATCGGCATTGCCGGATGCAAAACAGCAGCTTTACAACCTGCAACGCCGTTCAAAGGTGCTGACACTCGACCTTAATGGTCAAGCAGCGCGTTTGCCAGCCCGCTAAATCGTTGTGTTTTACGTCTTACCGCCCGCTCCAAACTGGCGCGGGTGGCATAGATGTCCAACCTGTCTTTCGCTCGTGTCACACCTGTGTATGCCAGCTCACGCGTCATCACAGGGGTTGGTGTCGGCGGCAACACCAAGATGGTATGTGAAAACTCCGACCCTTGGGATTTATGGATTGTCATCGCATAGGCAGTTTGGTGTTCAGGCAGCCGACTCGGCAAAAACGCTTTCAAGCTGCCATCTGACATTTCAAACACCACACGCAGACCATCTTCTTGTTTAACCACAATCCCGATGTCACCGTTATACAGCCCTAAGCCGTGATCATTTTGCGTTACCATGATTGGCCTTCCCGAATAGAAAAGCTCCTCACCTGGCGCAATAAGGCGATGTGCCACCAGCGCTTTTTCGATGGCACGGTTCAACCCTGCCACACCAAAAGGCCCTTCCGCCAACGCACACAGCAAACGTACCTGAGTAAACTGTTGGATCACCGCAAGGTGCGACTCACCTGCTGACAATGCCGTGAGATACCCTCGATAGCCATCCACAGCCAATTGAATGGCCGAGGCATACACATCACCGTCCAAATCGTGCAGTGCAATATCGCCATAGCCTTGCGCCAGCACGTGATGTAGTCGTTTTGCATCGCCGTCATTAATCGCAAAGGCCAACTGACCGACACCGGATTTAGCATGAAAACGGTAGCTCTTACGCAGCAAACACACGCCATCAGCCACCGACTGATTGGCATCCGCCGTGAACAACTCAAACCCCGTCAGCGCCGACAAGAATACCGCTCTCTCCTTGCTGTAATGGTTATCTGCTTGCGCGCAGATATCCCCCAGAACCGCGCCGGCTTCCACCGAGGAAAGCTGATCGCGATCGCCCAGTAAAATAACACGCGCATGATCGGGCAGCGCCGATAGCAAACGCGCCATCAGCGGTAAATCCACCATTGATGCTTCATCCACCACCAAGATATCAAGGTGAAGGCGGTTTCCTTCATGATGACGAAACTCAACGCGGTTTGGGATCGCCCCGAGTAAGCGGTGAATCGTTGACGCTTGAACAGGAATTTTTTCTCGCACTGACTTGTCGACAGGCAAAGCCGCCACGGCTTTACCGATCGACTCAGTCAGGCGGTTAGCCGCTTTTCCTGTAGGTGCAACCAACTTAATGTCAGGACCATTGGGTTTGTCGCTACTAAAAATCAATGCGGCGAGCAGTTTAGCAACCGTGGTCGTTTTCCCTGTGCCAGGCCCACCGGAAATGACCGAGAAGCGATAACTTAACGCCGCAGCAGCCGCAACCTTTTGCCAGTTCAATCGCGCACTTTCTGGCACGAGAGAAAACAGCGTGTTGGCTTTTGCTTTGGTCGCGAGCTGGTGCTGCAGTTCTACAAAATCAATGGCATCAGGAGAAACGATATCTAGCGTATCCACCAGCTTTTGTTGCAACGCATCCGGCGTGAGCGACGCATCCATCCAATCGGCATAACGTGCCGTCAGATCTGACATGTCTGGTGCGAAGAGTTCATCGAGAAACGACTTGGTGTCTCCTGATAAATCGATGCTAACAGCGCGTTTTTTTATCTCATCAGCCACTCGCCTTTCCGCTTGCCAGTAGCGATGTAAATATAATCTTGAACCTTCAAGCACCAGAGGCGTTGGCGAGGTACCATCACCAATAACTTGTGTTCCTTGCAACAACGACACGGCATTTTCAGGTTCTAGCAATGCAGCGACTTGCGCCGATTCTGCCGCAGGCAAATCAAACAGCTTACTGGGATCAAGTGATGACAGGTCAACACACACGTTGCCCTTGCCAAGCTCGAAGCTCACTAAGGCTGCCCACCCAACCACGGGCGAATTCTCATCCCCCATTTGCTGGGCAATAAACTGCGCGAACTGACGATCAATGGCGCGAAGTGTTCCACGCTGATACAGCGATTGAAGCAGCGCATTATTCGTCAACATGGCTTTCTCCCATAAACAATGCATCCAAACCTTCAATCAATGCTTTTGAAGGCTGGGTATAGAAAATGCCATGCCGCGTGCCCGCTTCAATGCCACGAACAAACAAGTAATAGACCCCACCAAAGTGCTTTTCTATGTCGTAATCAGGGATCCGCTGACGCAAGAAACGATGCAGAGCCAAAGAGTATATTTGGTATTGGAAGTCGTAGCGGTGATCTGCCATGGCTTCCGATAGCGCCTCTGCGGTGTAATCCGCGGGCATATCGCCAAGATAATTCGATTTCCAGTCAAGCACGTAATAACGACCGTTCCAGCAAAACACTAAATCGATGAAGCCTTTGAGCATGCCACTGGCGGTCTCAAAACCCAGTTCTCCCGCGCGCGCAGACAAAGGGTCATGTTGCTGAATATGTCGATTCACCGCGTGGCACTGCAAGCTATCGACTGGCATCACGAATTCCATTTCCGTCAGCCTTGCAGGTTCACCGACTTGCGACAGGGTTAAGTCATCATCAAGCGGTTGCGATACCACATCAGTGAGCAGTTTTTGCAACACAGGGATCCACGCTTCATCGTAGTTTTCCAGCGCCAAAGCATGGCGGATCATGTCGGCGACATCATCGCCATACATGTCTTGTCCAAACTCGACGTTTTCAAACAAGGTATGAAGGAAAGTACCGGGTCTCGCCCCTCGCGGAAATTGGAAAATGGATGCAAATGACTCGAGCACCTCTTCGGTGTCCTCCACTTTTTCGTCCACAGCATCGAGGTCGAAGGCGGGTAATTCTGGCAATGCCGAGGTATGTCCTTGTTTTACCAATCCGGAGTAACTCGTGAGTCGCCAGTTTCGACGAATGCTGCCTGTGAACGTTCGGGCAACTAACGCCTGCGTATCCTCATCATCAAACACCAGCTTCTCAACATCATCACTCGGCGGTAACACCACCTCCATGAATGGCTGGTTCTCAATGAGTGCATTGACCGATGCGTGCAGCCCATCGATATCTGCAGGCTCACCGCGTTGCAGTAAATAGCCCAGAGCCGATTTGTGCAACCCAGTGTCACCTGTCGATTTTCGGCCATCTTTCAGCGGAGAAAGACCAATAAAGCACCCGTATACCGCGCGGGTTAACGCCACATAAATCAGTCGTAAGTCTTCCGCAAGACGCTCTTTATCTGACAATTCAATGGCAGGCTCAGGGTTAGTAAGCGCTAACACTGGTTTATGATCATCACCATGAAAGAAAGGACGATCAGACGGACGGAAGTTGCAGGCAAACGGCAGATAAACCAGATCATATTCCAAACCTTTCGATTTGTGGATCGTGACTATCTGCACCAAGTCTCGCTCTGACTCCAAGCGCACCTGCTGTGTTTCAGCATTGCCATTGGGGTTATCAATATGATCCGCCAGCCAACGAAGCAATGCATGGTGACTGTCTAGCGTTTGGCTCGCTTGCTGCAGCAATTCGCCAAGGTGCAATAAGTCAGTAAGTAATCGCTCACCACCGTCTTCTTTTAAAAGACGTTCAGCGATCCCACGACGTTGCATTACCTGACGCAACATAGGTAACACACCACGACTGAACCAAACATGTTGGTACGTCGAGAATTCAATCACGGCACGTTCCCAAGCTTTTTCATCGTGATTGAGCGCATCGATGTCTGTCGCCGTTAAGGCAAATAGCCCACTGGCCAGCGCAGCGCGCAGTGCGCGTTCATTGTCAGGTGTCAGCACGGCAGCAAGAAGTCGCTGTAAGTCTGTCGCTAACGGGCTCACAAACACGCTGTCGCGATTAGAAAGATAAACGGATGCGATGCCTAACCTTGCCAGCGCATGCTTGACTCTCGCGGCCTCTGTTCCTGTTCTCACAAGCACAGCAATGTCACCGGCTTGAATCGGCGTTTTTTTCTCACTGCGTTGGAAGTGCGCGCGATCATCCATGGCGGCATGAAGAACGGCGTGAATACTCACTGCGGTTGCTTGCGCCATTGATGCTTCATAATCACTTTTGGTTTGAAGCTCAGTATCTTCGCCTAACCAAAATGTCATCGCCGCTTGTTTTTCGCCATTCATCACCCATTGCTTGGTATCTGCATTTGGCGCATGGCTGACTTCAAGGAAGGGAATGTCGTTCTCGTAAATAAACGGGGAATTGGCATGCTCAAAAACCCGGTTGACCGCTGCCACCATGTCCGCGGTTGAACGCCAGTTAGTGGAAAGGTTGTAGTGTTCCGGCACCTGACGGCGAGCGTGAATGTAGGTGAAAATATCGGCACCACGAAACGCATAAATTGCCTGCTTCGGATCCCCGATCATAAACAAGCCGCAGTCCGGCGAGGCATCATAAATATCGTTAAAGATTTGATATTGCTGCGGGTCCGTATCTTGAAATTCATCAATCATCGCAACGGGGTACAAACTGCGGATCCGCTCGGCGAGGATACCGTCATTGTCTTGATGTAATGCTTCTGCGAGCTGAGACAGCAAGTCATCAAACGATAACCAGCCAAATCGACGCTTTTCTTGCGCCAGCAGCAATCTCACTTCACGAATAGCATGCGCCGTTAGTGCATCTTTCAATGTCGGCGGGGAAGCCATCATACGATCAATGGCATCAAAAACATCATGCTTCGGCACGTCGCCTTTCTTGGTTTTCTCCGCTAATGTGTTCGCAGAAAAGCGCTCAAGATTCGTTGGTAAATCGTAATTCAACGTGGTCTGGGCTGCCCACGCCCCAACTTCCGCTAACCAATTTGGCAACGAACGTTTGCTGTAGCTGCGCTTATCAACGCCAGAACCTGAGATTAGCGCTTCTAAGTCATGCGCCGCTTCACGCCAACACGCTTTGACCTCATCAATGCGTTGGATATTTTCATTGTGTAAATCCGCCAAATCTTGTGGCATCGGCGGCGCCATAATGTTGACCAAAGGCCCTGAGAGATACGTGCCGATGTCTTTGAGAAGCACAGCAGGTGCAGCCCAATAGCTTTTCACTACACCCGCCAAAGACTTCGCTAACGGATAGAACTGACGACGCCAAAAGTCCGCCACAGCGCGCTCTCGCAATACCGTTTCATCCGTGATGAATTCATTGGTAAACAAGCTGCCCGATTCAAATGCATTCTGCGTCAACATACGCTGGCAAAAACCATGAATGGTATAAATGGCGGCTTCATCCATTTGTCGCTCAGCTTGCAACAAAACGCGCTCGGCGTAGTGATGATCTGGCACTTCTTCAAGCAAAGACGCGATCACAGGATCATTACTCGTGCCGCGACTAAATGCTAAACGTGCATCATGAATTCGCGCGCGAATACGGTCTCGCAATTCCTGCGTTGCTGCTTCGGTAAAAGTAACGACCAGTATTTTTTCAACGCTGAGTGGCGTCTGATGCGCGGTCTCATTCACCCCATGTCCGAGCAATAGCCGCAAATAGAGGCCAGCAATGGTAAAGGTTTTCCCTGTGCCCGCAGACGCTTCGATTAAGCGCTGTCCGTGAAGAGGAAAAGACATGGGGTGAAGAGTTTGAGTTGGCATGCACGCGAGCTCTTGAAAGTTGATAAGCATTATTTTATCAATGCTGCGACGGTTTGTAATGAAAATCAGCAGACTTAAAACTCATACACCTCACGTTATGAAAGCTAGGCGAACCATTAATTAAATTGATACTGTCGAAAAGCGCTGCGATTCATATCACTCAAAAACACCTATACCCTTACAGTTCCTATATTGATAGATTGCTCAAAATCCGCACACTGACATGTCTTGTTTTTTACTTCCCACTGCCAGATAGCGAATACACAGAATGAAGTTTATTGCAGATCTTTCGGTTCGATATAAATTACTGCTCATTGCCGCCGTCTCGGTGATTAGCATTATTGGGTTAACGTTTTTCCAAATCTCAAGCCTTCACAAGGACTTACTGCAAGAAAGAAAAGCTAACCTAAAGCAAACCGTCGATATTGCTTGGCAAATCATCGATACGCACTATCAATCAGATAGCGCGGACGCGAGTCGAGAAAAGGCGATGGCGGCTATACAATCATTGAAGTTCGGCAAAGATGGTTATTTCTTTATCGTCGATGAAAACGGCACCATGCTTGCGGGCGCGAAAAGTTGGATTGGTAAAGATTTCTCCATTTTTCGCGACAGTCATGGCTCTGCGGTGCTGAATGACATGCGCAACGCTGCCACCTCCATGGATGGTGGTTTCAGCAGCTATTGGTTTGCAAAGCCCGGCGGCAAAGAGGCGCTAGAGAAAGTCAGTGCGGTAAAACGCCACGCGCCTTGGCAACTGTTAATCGGCACAGGCATTTATATTGACGACTTGGAAGCTCTGGTTTGGCAAGAAGCCAGCAAGTCAGCCCTGCTTGCCCTGTGCATCACAGCATTGCTGATTCTCGTATCTACCTTGCTGTCTCGTATGTTGGTAAAATCCGTCAAAGATATTCAGCGTGCACTCAATAATGTTGCACAGGGTAAGTTGACGGCGCGCGCTAACGTCAACAGCAATGATGAATTGGGTCAAATGGCACAGCACCTCAACGAAGCCTGTTCCCAACTTCAATCACTGCTGACGAACGTGGATCAGACACTCCACCAGCTTGATGCTGATAGTCGTACCATGGCCGATCTTGCCAACCGTTCAACCGATGGTATTCGCAACCAAAGCCAAGAACTCGATTCCGTCGCCAGTGCCATGGAAGAGATGTCTTCAGCGATAAAAGATGTCGAAGCCAGCACGCTACAAGCGCAAGATGGCACACGTCATTCAAAGGGCTTGGTAAGAGAGGCAGAAGCTGCCTTATTGGCCTCGCTGAACAAGTTTGAGCAAGTGAACCTTGATGTGATTGATGCGGAGAAAAACATTCGAGAGCTTGCCGCTTCAAGCGATCAAATCAGCGACGTTGTTACCGTTATCAATGACATTTCTGAGCAAACCAACTTACTCGCATTGAATGCGGCCATAGAAGCGGCACGTGCAGGCAGCGCGGGTCGCGGCTTTGCTGTTGTTGCTGATGAAGTCCGTAAATTGGCACACTCAACAAAAGAGTCCACCACACAAATAAACGCGATTATCGAGACACTGCAAGAGCGTGCTCAGGTCGCAGCTAAAATCATGAGTCGAGGCACGGATAAAACAGCGGAAAGCTTAGAGCAGGCCAAACAGACACAAACCCAATTGGTTGCGCTGTCGACCTTGATTACAGAGCTCGAACAGATGAACACGGCAGTGGCTGCATCCACATCGCAACAAGCCTCAGCATCCCAAGAGGTGGCGCGCAGTGTGGTCAACGTGAGTGACATTTCCCACCACAACCGTGATGCCAGTGAAGACACGTTGAACCTGAGCGACAAAGTGAAAACGCTGAGTGATACAGGAAGGCATCAACTGGCTAAGTTCAGTATTTAGCATCTGGCCTATGATGTTCCTTTAACCGATACTGGAACCGAAAAACAGGGGCGCAAAGCGCCCCTATTCCATTCAACGAAGGCGGTTCTTGTCGATTATTCTTCGCCTTTTTTCTCTGCCATTAACACAGGCAACAAAACTTGTATTCCTAGCGCAAAGATATCATCTAGCAACTCATCAGATGCGTCAGGCCATACACGTGCAATGTAGGTATTTTCGCCTTCACCAATGGTCAGGTACCCACTGTTAAACGCACTGCGCATTTTCTGCTTTGCTTTTTCACGTGAAGCATTGTCATCAATCCAGTGGCCTCTCTTATCAATACACGCCTGCAAACCGGCCATCGCGGTTTTCGGTAAGTACGGATAAGGTCGGTCTGCACCTTCAAAGTAACGTTCGATGTAGAACGTCAAATGATTGATCGCTTCATCCGCTGACATAGGCGCAAAGACAACGTCGTCATCAACACCGAAAAAGCGCGTATCAACTTGCTCACCCGAAGCACATTGGCACAGGTGATCAATCCAAGTGGCTAATCGATCCGTTGCTCGAACCTTGCCACTTCGATACAAAATGCGCCCTGCACGATATCGCTCATCCAGCCAGCCTTGAAGCTGAACGGTGCCACGCGAGGTCCGAATACTGACATTCACTTCAAGGGCTTGTCGGCGGTCAGCAAGGAAAGGTTTTAATGTATCGAACTGCGCCAATGTTGCCGCTTGCTCGCTTTCTAACGCGAGTTCACCAAAGTGGCTCAGTGGCAACGTACCGGATGCTTTTTGGTATTGATAGAAGCGCGCTAACGCAGCTTCATCGCGTCCATGTTCAATCACATGTGAGAGCAAGGCATCACGAAGTTGGTAGCGATTCAAGTTATCAAGCGCGAACGGCTCAACCTCTTCCATCGCTCCTTCTGGCGCTTCAAAGAACACTTTTAATCGACGATTAAAGAAATACTGTATCGGTAAACGCCAAAAGCGTTGCAGCTCTGCCAATTCAATCACAGACGTATTCAGTTCCCCTTCCCTTTCTTGCAGGCCATCAACTGCGGTTTGGGCGTCAAAGAATGGCGAAGCTTGCTCACCATCCCCCTTTGCTGCAGGTAACCATTCACTCGCATAACTCGCACGCGATGAATTAAATGATCCTTTACTGAATGGCACCAAAGGATTGTGATGAATCAAGTGCGAAAGCAACTGCTCGCCAGACGAGACTTCTGGCAAGAGCTTATCACCTTCAACACAATACCCCTGTCGACAATAATCCAGCAATTCCGTCACCAGAACCGAGGGTACTTTGAGGGAATTGTCTTGCACTGAGCGGCCGACATAGCTGATGTAGAGTTGCTGCTGCGCTGACTGAAGTGCTTCTAGAAACAGGTAGCGGTCGTCATCGCGACGTGAGCGGTCGCCCGCGCGAGCACGCCCCGCCATCAGATCGAACCCGACGGGGGCAATTGTTCTTGGGTAATCGCCGTCGTTCATGCCGAGTAAGCACACCACGCCAAAAGGAATGGAGCGCATTGGCATCAAGGTACAAAAGTTAACTTGCCCAGCAAGGAAGCGCTGACTGATGCGCTCGCCACCCAACTTTTCTTTCAAGTAATCACGAACAATGGCGAGAGAAAGTGTGTCAGTAAAACCTGCATCTGTCAGTTGAGTCAGCCAGTTATCAAGCTGGTCTCGAATGAGTTTACCAGCCAACTCTTCATCGACATCAAGCGCAAAAATATCGTCAAACAGCGCGGTTAGCGCACTGACCCACTCATCCCCTGTTTTGTCTTTGGTCAAGATTGCTTGGGCATTGAGCAGCATTTGGAAAAACTCGCCCAGCTTACCGGCGACATTAGCTTCAAGACCTTGAACCTCATCGTAGGCCAAAACGTCATTGAACAAACCACTTTGGCTTGGCATTGCATAGCCTAAAAGCATGCGATTCAAACCAAACAACCAGGTGTTTTGGTGTTGGTCAGGCAGGGAGAATTGCGCTGCGGTGGTGTCATCCAACCCCCAGCGAATCCCCGCTTCTTCCACCCAGAATTTCACTTTTTCAAATTGGCGGTTATCGAAGCCAAATCGACGCAATACGGCGGGCACTTCGAGCAACTCTAAGAGCTCTGCGGCACTGCATCGGCTGTCAGGTAGGCTCAAGAGACGTAAGAAGGTCGTCAGGATTGGGCTTTCTTGATCCGCCGTTCTGTCCGAAATCGAAAAGGGAATATAACGCTCGCCAGGTGCATTACCGAAAACAGCTTGAATCGCAGGACTGTACGCATTGATGTCTGCCACCATGACGATAATATCTCGCGGTGTTAGTGATGGATTGCTTTCCAACATTTCAAGCAGTCGATCATGCAGCACTTCCACTTCACGCATCGGGCTATGGCAAACCTCAATCATGAGGGAACGGTCTTCTAGAGAGATCTCGCGTTTACTCTCACTGGTCGCCGTTTCTAGTATGTTGCCCGGCTCCAGCAGATCGAGAATATCCGCTTGGATATGATGAAGAAGTGAGTCGCGAGCAACATCCACAAAGCCCTGATCCACTTCCTGGCATTGAAGTTCTGAAATCAGCAGTAAGTTGTCACGCCCAAGCTTGCCCATTGACGCCAGTAAGCTGTTGCCAACCTCGGCACTGTCATCTTCCCCAGCAAGCGGTAATGCAAACTGCGCCGGTTCAGCATCGTCATTGGTTGCGCGACTGATGCGGTTTTCAAGCATTGTCGCGCGCCTTGCCAAATAGCGCTTATCGCGAATATCGCCCCAATAATAACGGCATGGGTTGGTGAACATGTAATGAACATCGACATGCTCACCAATGGCTTTAAGCGCATCAAGATAGCGCGGCGGCAAGGCAGAGATGCCAAACACAAACACTCGCTCGATCCCGGAGAACCCTTCAGGTTTGCTCGCTTGAGCGGTCAATGCATCAATAAATTCTTCATACAGATTGGCACGGTGAAAAGGCGATTGTCCCTGTTCCAAGGTGTAGTCATAAAGTGCGCGCCACAATTTCGGTTGCCAGCGCTTTTCTTCCTCAAGCTCAGGTACCGCTTGTTCGTTTTCCCACGCTTTGATCCACTCAGGGCGATACACCAAGTATTGGTCATAGATATCCGCGATTTTCCCTGTAAGTTGATAACTCTTTTGTTTGTCGTCATCACCTTCAAGGTAGCGTTTCAATTCAGCAAAATCAGGATCATTCAGCTGCTCAGGCAACACCTTCATTAATTTCCACGTCATGGCTTCTTTGTTGAAGAAGCTTCGCTGCGGTACATCCGCCAATACTTGCGTAAACATCTGCCAAATAAAGGTAGCAGGAAGCGGGAATTCAACATTCGCAACAATGCCTTGTTCCTTCGCCATCTCAAGTTTTAGCCACTGCGCCATCCCAGGGCTTTGAACCAAGATCAGTTCTTTCTGTAATGGATTCTTTAGGGGCTTTTGCTGCACTAAAGCAACCAACAGGCTTTTCAGCAGATCCAACTGATTTGAGTGATAAACAGTAAACACAGGGAAACTCTCAAAGGCGATAATGGTGAGATTGTGGCGGAATGGTCTTAAGAGTGCAATTTGATGCGTTCAGGCAAATGTCATTGACGTGATAACAGAAACAAAAAAGCCTGCGGGCGCAGGCTTTTTCCACATACAACTGTCGTTGAATCGTCAGCTAAGCATTCGACAATGGTGCTTTCCATTGAAGAGAAATAAAGCGGCGATAATGCATCGTCACATAACCCACCACTACTGTCGCCACGAGCAACTCAATGAACGCTATCACAGAGACTTGATTGACGTATTCAGGCGCCACGCCAATGGATTGCATCCACGCCGCTGTTTTATATAAAGCGGTCGCACCAATCACCATTGGGAAGGTAAAGGCAGCATAGCCAGGTGAAAAGGGCAGACGCATTAAACGTAGGAAAGACACGTAAATCACCGCGGTCATCAATAATGCAATACCCAGTAATACTGAAACGATTAGGGGTGATGGTGCTTGGCTCACTGTGAGGTAACCCGCTAGCGAGAGGCTCGCAGGCGCTGCCATGATCGCAATGGTCGGTTTCGCCCCGTCGGGCACTTCACCACAAAAAATGAGGCGATAAACCATCAAGGGAAGTAACACGGCATAGGCAATCAAGCCAAAAAACAAAATCGCATCAGCAATCGGGCGTAGTGCAGGGTTGCCAGAGAAAGCGACGTCTGCCACCACTAGGCCAACAGGTGGCACAAACCAACTCGGCACCATGTGATCTAAAGAAAATGACTTTGCACGATGAAAGACGAAAGACACAAGGAACAGAACATGTGCAGCCACTGCAGCAAGCCACAGCGCGTCCCCCATCACAGGAGAAACATCGCCCAATGAGTTTGAAACGATCATCAAGCCCATTGCAAAGGTTGGCACCACACTGCCCACGACAGGGTGTTGAAGGTCTTGCCAAAGGCCTTTAGGCGATAAGGTAAATTTAGCCGCAATCAATAGCAGCATAACACCGCCAATAAGAGCCCCTGCCGCTTGAGCAGAGCCATTAAAATTCGCCGCATTTTCCCAGCACCAGCCAAGGCTTGCGATGGCAAGTGCCAAACCCGCCATTGGGGTTGGGAGAAGAGTCAGTCGTCTACGCATCATATTTTCCCGTATTGAGAAGTGGTACACATAAATATGATAGGTCGACACTATAATTTAGGATATCTGAATCTTTTTAAACCTACTTTAAGTTTGACTTAACACATGTCTGTATCACTTCGTCAGCTACACGTATTTGTTACTGTTGCTCAAGAAAAAACCATTACTGCGGCGTCTGCACTCTTATACCTATCAAAGCCTGCAGTGAGCATGGCACTAACGGAGCTCGAAAAGCACCTTGGGCACAAACTTTTTGAGCGTGTAAACAATCGATTAATCATCAATGAACATGGTCGACGCTTACTGCCTTTGGCTGATGAATTACTGACGCGCAGCCATGAGATTTCAACGGTTCTTGAACACGATGACGCGTTAACGGGGCACTTACGCATTGGAGCAAGTGACACCATAGGCAATCAAATGGTGCCTTTTCTTTTGCGAGATTTCAGAGCAGAGACACATCACACCGATCAGGAGTTAGTCATTTCGAACAGCCAAGCCATCATCGACCAATTGGTTGCGTTTGAGCTCGATGTGGGATTAATTGAAGGGCAAGGCGAAAGCAAACACTTGCTTAATAAGACCGACTTGGTCATGACACCTTGGTTATCGGATGAAATGTGCATTGCCTGTGCGGTTGACGACCCTCTCACCAAACATGATCAACTGTCACTGTTTGCGCTTGAAAATCACACCTGGGTGCTACGAGAACCAGGGTCAGGGACAAGGGAACATTTTCTTTCCAGAATTGCCCCGAGGCTTGAAGAGTGGACAATGGCGTTTGAACTAAGAAACACAGAAGCCATTATTAACTGTGCTTCTGCTGGATTGGGGCTCGCATACCTTTCAAGGCACGCCGCACGACACGCCGTTGCTGATAACCGGTTAAGCTTGCTGGAGTTGCCTTTAGATTTGCGACGACAGTATTGGCTCGTACACCATAAAGAAAAACACTTTTCGCCGCTACTTACTCACTTTGTATCATTCAGTCAGCGCTGGCAGGTATCCGATTAATCTTAAACTCGATTGTCTCCGACGCTAAATGCAATGATCTGGCTAATCTGGCAAAGCGGTCTTCCGCTTTCTTGCTGCCATTGGTTAAACGCTGCTTGTGTCGCATTGATCGATTTTCGTGTATCGCGACCACCTTCAATGACTTTTTGCGCACGTAAGTAACCTTCCACATCACCTGAAAGAATAAAGGTATCTTTTCCCATTAAACGCAACGTATAGGGCCCAGTGTTTCCGCCTAATCGTGCACCGTGTTTCTTTAGGTACGCCCAAAGCCCAGTAATGTCGTCTGCTGGCCACTGAGCAATGAAATTAGAAAAACTGCCGTGATCTCGCGCGGCGCGCTGAATCATTTGAGCATTTTCAGGAATGGTCATCACTTTGCCAAGGTGACGAATAATGGTGGGGTTTGTGGCTTTCTTTTCCCACATTTCAGGAGGTGTTAAGCACATTTTTTCGATATCAAACGCCCAAAACACCTCTTCAAAGCCCGGCCATTTATTTCTGACGACTTGCCAGTTCATGCCGGACTGAAAGATCTTCATAGTAAACATGGCTAACCAGCGCTCGTCAGGGATCGCTTGTAGATCTTTCAGGGAAAGAGGATGCGCCAACAATTGTTCGAGACCGCTGTTCGATCCTTTACGGTTTGCTGCTCTGTAATAGATATCTGAGAACTTTTCTAATGCCATCACACTAATCGAGGTTAAACTAGACAGTAATTAACACTCTACTGTATAAACAGACAGTGAACAAATTAAAGAGAGACTAACCATGGCCGTTATCGTCAAATATGTGGTGGAGCGCAACGGAGAAGAGAAAATGACTTTTACCTCTAAAGCGGAAGCTGATGCCTACGACAAAATGCTCGACATGGCAGATGAACTGTTTGAACTGCTAGGTAAAAGCGACGTTGTTGCTGATGAAGCACAACGTGAAGAGCTTTCCATGTTCTTAGCGCAAAACCGTGAAGATGTACTTTGTGCGCTGGGTGCTAAACGCAAGCCAGCACCAAAGCCAGCCAAGAAAAAGGCTGAAGCGAGTGAAGACGACGCTGAAGCTGCATAAGATATTAAAACGCCCCAAGCTCGGGGCGTTTTTTCTACCACGCAATGACATCTCGTCGAATAAAGTTTCCTAATTCAATCTTTCCACCGCTTATCTGAACGATTCTCTTCCTTCGCACTTCAATCTTGTCGCCCTTCACTTTAAGATACTCGTAAGCAATCATTTTATACGCCAACATCTACGAGCAGTAGACACGGAAAAGAGACAAGGAGACCTCCTCATCATGGCCAGTTTTGCACTAGCGTTTGGCACCGCCACTAAGAACAAAGACGGAAAAATCATCGAAGCATTCTTTCCGACTCCAGTACTAAATCCATCAGAATCTTTAGTTGCCGCGCTGGCTGATATCGTTTCTTACCAAGAAGGCAATGAAGCTTTCGACGTTAAAGCTAATCAATGCGAAGCCATCGCTTCTGCATTCGCATCCGCAGACGAACAAGCCGCTGCCGCTTTCGCAGCAAAAGCTGCGTCTTCAAGCCAACCTTTAGTACTCGTGATTTTGGCATCCGACGAGAAGCCAAGCAGCGTATCAGAAGGCTTCTTGAAGCTTCAGCTGATTTCTCAGCGTCTTGCTAAACCACACAGCATTGTACTTGATGGCATTTTTGGTCTGCTGCACAACATCGCATGGACCAACAAAGGTCCAATCGATCTTCCTGAGCTTGCTGATCGTCAAATCGAAGCGCGTCTGGCTGGTGAAACCCTGACGGTAGATTGTGTCGACAAGTTCCCTAAAATGGTTGATTACGTAGTGCCTGCAGGTGTCCGTATCGCGGATACATCACGTGTTCGTTTGGGCGCACATGTAGGCAAAGGCACAACGGTTATGCACGAAGGTTTCATTAACTTCAACGCAGGTACTGAAGGCGTTAGTATGGTTGAAGGCCGTATTTCCGCTGGTGTAATGGTCGGTAATGGCAGCGACATTGGTGGCGGTGCGTCTATCATGGGCACACTTAGCGGTGGTGGTCAGCTTGTTATCTCTATTGGTGAGAACAGCCTATTGGGCGCAAACGCAGGCCTTGGTTTCCCTCTGGGTGATCGTTGTACCATCGAATCTGGTCTATACGTTACAGCGGGTACCAAAGTAACGATGCTAGATTCAAGCGGCGCTGAAGTAGAAACCGTTAAAGCGCGTGATCTGGCTGGTAAACCAGACCTACTGTTCCGCCGCAATTCAGTGACCGGCAAGATCGAGTGTCTGACGAACAAATCGGCCGTTGAACTAAACGCAGAGCTTCACGCGAACAACTAAGTTTTCGTGAACAAACAGTGATAAGAGAAAGACCAGCCTAAGCTGGTCTTTTTTTATATCTTTTTAACAACAACTAGAAAATCTGCCCCGCTTCTAAGCCTGTTTCCCAGTTATCTTCGTACAGCCAACCTTTTGGTGTGTCATCGATACAAACACTGTTTCTCGGCTTACCAGAGATGCCAGCATGATAACCATTGTCTGGCTTACAGTACTCTTTCACATGTGCTTCATACGCTGACTGGTATTCACCTAGCTGCGCTTTCTCTGAAGCACCTAACGACATTAAATCTTGTTCTGAGCGCGCTTTTCTTCCCGCTTCCACATCGTAATTCGCTAGCCCAGTCCAATCCTGAGCAGCTGATAATTCTGCGATACGGTGACTCGCACACCCGGTTAACCCTATGATTAGCAATAGACTTACCAATAGATATCTCATATCGATCTCCTACTTCTTCTGATATGCAGTATATAGAGTAAACCTGAACAAACGCCGTACAATTTCATCTTTCATAAAATGAGTGCGAGAGTGCGAGAGTGCGAGAGTGCGAGAGTGCGAGAGTGCGAGAGTGCG
>JBELME010000014.1:0-35016 GCA_042096095.1 Enterovibrio sp. | reverse complement strand
GGCTCGGCTTTTCGCATAGTGCGAGCTTTGATATAACAGTCCCCTATCGATAGAGAGTGAGCATATCTTTTTGAACGCGAATGCAGCAAAACGACTTTATCCCCTGCTTGCAGGCATCATGGCGGTTTTCTTTCTTTCCGCCTGCGAGTGGCACTATGACGACCGATCTGAGCTGGAGAAAATCCGCGATCGTGGCGTGTTACGTGTAGGTACGCTCAACAACCAGCTGTCATATTACATTGGCTCTGATGGCCCAACAGGTCTCGACTTCGAACTCGCAACCCAGTTTGCAGACAGCCTTGGCGTCAAACTCGAAATGCAGCCAGCATATACCCTTTCAGGTCTTTTCCCCGCCCTTGAGCGCGGTGATGTGGATATTTTAGCCGCAGGCTTAACCATCACTGAAGAGCGCATGAAGCAATTCCGCCCGGGGCCTGCGTATTATTTTGTCAGCCAGCAATTGGTGTACAAAAACGGCCATTGGCGTCCACGTAATCTCACGGAGCTGAATAAAGACGGCGCACGTATCGCCGTGGTGGAAGGTTCTAGCCATGCCATGACCCTTCAAGCCATTCAGCGTGAATATCAAGACTTGATTTGGGAGAGCATCAAAGACACCGACGATGACGAGCTTCTTAAACAGGTCGCCGATGGACAACTCGACTTTACGATTGCCGATTCTGTCGATATTGCGCTGATCCAACGTACCCACCCCACCATCACCGTCGCGATTGAACTGACTGAAGATGAGCCTGTGGCTTGGTTTATGAAGAAAACCCAAGACGACAGCTTATATGCACTGATGATCGAGTTCTTCGGCAAGAAAACCCAAAGTGGTGAATTAGCCGCATTGGAAGAGAAGTACTTCGGCCACGTCGACAGTTTTGACTTTGTCGACACCCGCGCCTTCTTGCGCGCCATCGACAGCAAATTGCCACAGTGGGAACCGTTATTTAAAAAGTACGCCGACGAATTTGATTGGCGCTTACTGGCAGCATTGTCCTACCAAGAGTCCCATTGGAACCCACGGGCGGTCTCTCCGACTGGGGTTCGCGGCATGATGATGCTCACACTGCCTACAGCAAAATCTGTTGGCGTGAAAAACCGTTTAGATCCAGAACAAAGCATTCGAGGCGGTGCAGCGTACTTGCGTAAAATGCTCGACCGCGTGCCAGACAGCGTGAATGAACACGAACGAATTTGGTTTGCCTTTGCTTCTTACAACATCGGTTTTGGTCACATGATGGATGCGCGTCGCCTGACCAAGGCGCAAGGCGGAAACCCTGACTCATGGGCAGATGTGAAGCAACGTTTGCCCTTGTTGGCGAAGCGTCAGTACTACACGCAAACCCGATATGGGTACGCGCGCGGCTATGAAGCGAAAAGCTATGTAGAAAATATCCGTCGCTACTACCAAAGCATCATCGGGCATGAACAAGACAAAGCGCTCGCTATTCAAAGCGAAGAAGCCGATAACGTGGATGATTTGCAAACCATTGTGGTGGACATGGAACAAGCCGCACCAAAGGGTGAAAACAAAGCTGACGATGAGGCATCTGTAGAGAAAACTGACGACAAAACGATAACTGAGCCAGAAAAGTCAGAACGTCCCAAAGGCGAAAAAGACAATGACAAAAAAGGCAACTAACCTGTCATAGTGTGTTCACACTAGCAGGTTATAAACTTAACCATCTAGCGAATCACGAGCGCAGCATTGACTGCGCTTTTCATTCCTTTATGGAGCAACAGATGTTAGCGAAGAAAAGACAAGCTCAAGCAAGCTTTAGTCGAAGCAGCAGCATGGCGGCGAACCGTCGCAAGAGAATGCGTTCTAACAACTTGAAGAAAGTGTTATGGCGTCAACGCACCTTTGCGATCAGAGAGTTCGCAGACTTTGAGGAAAACTATTAAGCGTTTTTGTTCAACGTGACTTTTTTTGCGGATTTGTTCGGTTTTTCAGCGCTCTCCGAGCCTTCAGCAGCCAACGCCGCTTTGCTCGCTTCTTTTTCCGCCTTTTTTTCCGCGCGACGACGACGGAAAAACGCTTGTAACTGCTCACGGCATTCCACGTCTAACACACCACCTTCATAAGCAACGTGGTGGTTGACACCGTCATAGCTGAGTAAGTTCATCACACTGCCCGCCGCGCCTGTTTTCGCATCGGACGCGCCAAACACCACTTTGCCGATTCGACTATGCACCATTGCACTGGCGCACATCGGACAAGGTTCAAGCGTCACGTAGAGCGTGGCATCGAGCAATCGATAGTTTTGCAGGACTTTCCCCGCCTGACGCAGCGCCATCATTTCGGCATGTGCCGTCGCATCGTGTTGACCGATCAACCGATTCCAGCCTTCACCAATCACAACACCATTGTGAACAACCACCGCTCCTACAGGCACTTCGCCTTCGGCTTCTGCATTGCCCGCAAGCTCGATGGCTCGCCGCATAAATTGATGATCTAATTCTGTTTGCGTCACGTCGTTTTCCATTGTTTCGTTCCATCACTCGATAGCGAGACGGAGTATATACGTAAACCGCCTCAAGGTGCTGCATCCTAAGCGCAAGGGCTCAGATAAAACCTTTATAGCGCTCTATTCGCCAGCGACTCCGTCAAAAACGCCACCAGCATTTTTACTCTTAAAGGCTGCAACCGACGGTGAGGAAACAACGCCCAAATCCCTTCTTCGAGATCTTGATAATTATTGAGCACACGCACGACCGAACCTTCATCCAATGCGGTTTGCAGATAATAATCGGGCAATTGAATCAAACCACTGCCCTGCTTGGCTGCATCTAACAAAGCGATACCACTGTTGCAGCGTAGTGAGCCCGAGATACGAATGTTTCTCTCACGCCCATCCTCACGGAAACGCCAGTAATCATGCTGACCTCGTAAGCAGTTATGCTGGCCTAACTCAGACAACGTGTGCGGTGTACCGTTTGTCGCCAAGTATGTCGGTGAGCCACACACAATCAGCTTACGTGTCGCGAGGCGTTTGCACACCAATGACGAATTGGCTAGTCGCCCCAAGCGAATGGCAAAGTCACACCCTGAATCAATTAAATCCAATTGGTTATTGGTCAAATCGACGTCGATTTCAACGTCCGGGTACTGAATCATGAAATCCAAGATGATGGGCATGATCATCTGCTCACCATAGGTGACGGGTGCCGTCAGTTTAATTTGCCCACGCGGTGACTCTTTTAACTGTGTTAACGCGCTTTCAGCTTCCCGTAATCCATCTAAAAGAAGGCGACAATGTTGAAAATACGTATCGCCTTCATCTGTAAGCGACACGCGACGAGTTGTTCTGAACAACAGTCTTGTATCTAACCTATCTTCTAGTAAAGACACTTGACGACTGACATGTGCCGTTGATGTACCCAATCGTTGTGCTGCTTTGGTAAAGCTTGCCGTTTCTGCCACAGCGACAAATTCTGAAACGCCTTGCCAATCTGCCATTGTTACTGTCCAGTAAAAGTAAATTGCGGGAATTATGGATTATCAAGTGACAGGAAACAAATAAACTATGACCAACTTTACAGCGTAATACTGCGTTGTCACAGAAGTGAACCTATTCAAGTTCCTGGTCTCTTCTATGGTTAGTCGAGAGAGCAACAATACTTTTTCTGAGGATATTTTCATGACAGACCAATTCATCAAATCTCGCGCAGCGATTGCATGGGAAGCAGGCAAGCCACTGAGCATTGAAGAAGTTGATGTGATGTTACCTAAAGCTGGCGAAGTGCTTGTGCGCATTATCGCTACAGGTGTTTGTCACACTGATGCCTTCACACTTTCAGGTGATGATCCTGAAGGTATTTTCCCTGCCATTTTGGGCCATGAAGGCGGCGGTATCGTTGAGCAGATAGGCGAAGGCGTCACCAGCGTGCAAGTGGGTGATCACGTCATTCCACTTTACACCCCAGAATGCGGCGAGTGTAAGTTCTGTAAATCAGGCAAAACCAACCTATGTCAGAAAATTCGTGAAACCCAAGGTAAAGGTTTGATGCCAGACGGTACTACGCGCTTCTACAAAGATGGCCAACCGATTTACCACTACATGGGCTGTTCAACGTTCTCTGAGTACACAGTATTGCCAGAAATCTCGTTAGCCAAAGTCAACAAAGAAGCACCTCTAGAAGAAGTATGCTTGCTAGGTTGTGGCGTCACTACCGGCATGGGTGCCGTGCTCAACACGGCGAAAGTACAAAAAGGCGACACGGTTGCCGTATTCGGCCTTGGTGGTATTGGCTTGTCAGCCATCATCGGTGCAGCAATGGCAGGCGCAAGCCGCATCATTGGTATTGACCTGAACGAAAGCAAATTCGAACTGGCAACCAAGTTGGGCGCGACCGATTGCATCAACCCAAGCAAGTTCGACAAACCGATTCAAGACGTGATCGTTGAAATGACAGACGGCGGCGTGGATTACTCGTTCGAGTGTATCGGCAACGTTAACGTCATGCGCTCTGCGCTTGAGTGCTGCCACAAAGGCTGGGGCGAATCAGTCATCATCGGCGTAGCGGGTGCTGGACAAGAGATCTCAACCCGTCCGTTCCAGTTAGTCACAGGCCGTGTATGGCGCGGTTCTGCGTTTGGTGGCGTTAAAGGCCGTTCAGAGTTGCCTGAAATCGTTGAACGCTACCTAGCGGGTGAATTCAAACTGGACGACTTTATTACACACACCATGGGCTTAAATGACCTAAACGAAGCGTTTGACCTAATGCACAGAGGTGAAAGCATCCGTACCGTCATCCATTTCGATAAGTAATTCAGTCACCAACCGCGTTTTGCTTGGTGCAAAACGCGGTTTGAATGGAGCTCGTAATGAGTATTGAAAACATCAGTAGCAACCGAAGTTTTGGCGGTTGGCACAAGCAATACACCCACGCATCGCGCACCGTTCACTGTGACATGCGATTTGCCATTTTTCTTCCACCTCAAGCCTCTGAAACCAACAAGGTCCCCGTACTTTACTGGCTGTCAGGCTTGACGTGTTCAGACGAAAACTTCATGCAGAAAGCAGGCGCACACCGCATTGCTGCTGAGTTAGGTATTGCCATTGTGGCACCTGACACCAGCCCGCGTGGAGAAAACATTCCTGACGATCCTGACGGCGCATACGATTTTGGCATTGGTGCGGGTTTCTATGTGAACGCCACTGAAGCCCCATGGAATCGCTTTTACCACATGTATGATTACGTGGTGAAAGAGCTACCAGCAGTGATTGAAGATCACTTCCCCGTCAGCGATGTTAAAGCTATTTCGGGGCACAGCATGGGTGGTCACGGCGCGTTATCCATCGCCTTGAAAAACAGCGATCTTTACCGCTCCGTATCTGCGTTTAGCCCGATTGTAAACCCCATCAATGTGCCGTGGGGACAAAAAGCCCTGAGCAATTACTTGGGAGAAGACAAAAATGCATGGCGCGAATACGACAGCTGCGCATTGATCAAAAAAGCTGCGTCTCACCTGCCTATGCTGATTGATCAAGGCGATGCTGACCAGTTCTTGCACGAACAGCTGAAACCTGAAAACCTGCTTCAAGCGGCAGAAGAAGTAGGTTACCCGCTAGAACTTCGCATGCAAGAAGGCTATGAGCACAGCTATTACTTCATCTCAAGCTTTATTGAAGATCACGTGCGCTTTCATGCCAAGCATCTCAAATAACATCAGGTTTACCTGAATCTGAAAACCGGCCATCGCCGGTTTTTTTATGTCTGCTCTTTTGTAAGCCCCTCTCGGCGCGCATCCCTTTTGTCGGCATCCCTTTTGTCGGCACCACTTTTGTAGATACTGCTTTTATAGGTACCTGCTGTTATAAGTACCTGCCGTCGCGTAAATATTCACAAGCAATCACTCTCACGTAAACATTCAGGCGAAAAAAAGCCCCGCACAATGGCGAGGCTCTCGGTTTATTATGGTGTGCCTTTGTTCAAACACACTCGCAAGCAACACGCTTACATAGAGTAAGTGTATGGCGCTTGGATACCCAATGGGATACCTAGAGCCCAATACGCCAGTAGGAAGATACTCCAACCGATCAGCATCGCGATCGAGTAAGGCATCATCATTGACGCGAGGGTACCGATACCTGTGCTCTTCACATAACGTTGACAGTAAACAACCACCAGTGGGAAGAACACCATCAAAGGAGAAATGATGTTAGATACAGAGTCACCCACACGGTAAGCCGCTTGAGACAGTTCAGGGGAAATACCCAACGCCATCAACATAGGTACAAGGATAGGACCAATCAATGCCCATTTTGCTGATGCAGAACCGATCAACAGGTTCACACTCGCCGTTAGCAGAATCATACCAATGATGGTCAATTGACCCGGCATGTTCAGTGCTTTAAGCAACTCAGCGCCTTCCAATGCCAGCAAAGTACCAATGTTTGATTGGCTGAATGCAGCAAGGAACTGCGCACAGAAGAATGACATCACTAGGTAGCTACCCATGGTAGACATGGTCAGGCTCATTGCCTTGATGATGTCGCCCTGGGTTTTAAATGTACCTGCTACACGGCCATAAACCACACCTGGAATAACAAACAGGATGAAGATCAGTGGCACGATAGATTTCATTAGCGGCGCAGTAAATGCCGTCAGCTCGCCTTCAGGTGAACGCAATGCTGATGATTCAGGAAGAATCGCAAATACCAACAGTGCGATACCGGCAAGCATGGCAAAGCCTGCGCGGTTGAATGCTTTACTCTCGATATCCGTGAAGCTACCCAAATCCGGTGCTTTTTCCGCATCTTCATCGATAGGCAGTTTGCTTAGGCGCGGCTCAATGATTTTTTCCGTCACGTACCAGCCGATACCCACGATCAGGAACGAAGACAAACCGGTAAAGTAAAGGTTAGCCAGTGGGTTTACCACGTAGTCTTTGTCCAACACTTGCGCTGCTGACTGGGTGAAACCCGCAAGCAATGGATCAATACCCGCAGGAATGAAGTTCGCAGAGAAACCGCCCGATACACCCGCAAATGCAGCGGCAATACCCACCAGAGGGTGACGACCCGCTGCGTGGAAGATAATGCCGCCCAATGGAATAACCAGAACGTAGCCCGCATCTGCCGCAGTGTGCGATACGATTGCCACTAAGATAAGTGCTGGTGTCAGCAATTTCTTAGGGGTGACGTTTAGCATTTTTTTCAAGCCAGTGGTGATGAAGCCAGACGCATCTGCCACACCCACACCCAGCATTGCCACTAACACGATACCCATAGGCGCGAAGCTCGTGAAGGTGGTGACCATATTGGCAAGGAAGTTCGCCAATGCAGTACCAGTAAGGAGGTTGTTAATTTCTACGGATGCGCCGGTAACAGGGTGTATCAGGCCAAAATCAACCTGAGAAAGAAGTGCCGACAGGCCCCAAACAATCAACAGTCCATAAAAGAACAATAATGCCGGATCAGGGATTTTGTTCCCTGCTTTCTCAATCCCGTTGAGAAACTTGTCCATTGCGCTTTTTGGCGCGTCTGGAATGTTGTCCATAGCATGGTTACTCATGTAAAGCTCCATGGTTCAAAGTGTGTTTGCTTCGCTTACTGCGAATTATTTTTCTGACGTGAAACCACGTCATAATTATTCAACAGCATAAAATACATATTTAATTCTTATTTGGTAGTCACAAATACCCAATTAACTCACAAAATAAGAATATTAGTTCAAAAAATATACACCTTTTCTACACACTGGAAACAATGAACCACCTGACGCGCAACAAACGAAATAATGCATTTACGTCAGGATGAAAAAGTGAGTATTAGGCAGGCTATTAGTGAGTGACGTCACGGTTTTGAGAGGACAGAACGATCAGACATGTTCAAGTAAATATTGAAAGAAAGGCATACATTGGCGAACAAAAAATCACCATTGATGAAAAAGCCTCCGCCTGACCGGCAGAGGCTTTCAGTACTTTAATGATTAGCGATTAAACGTTCGCAAAATCAAACATGTCCGAACTGACATTCCAGCATTTGAAGTTTTCGAGAACGATCTGTGTGTTATCGCAATCAAACGTAATCAGGGTTGATTTACCCCAATCAAACGAATACACGTTGACTTGACTGATGTGCGTGGCGACAGAATTATCAATCAACAGCGAATCATAGTGCTTGTTGAAATCTTTAATGGTGTCTCGACCATCATTGGTTTCAAACACAAAGCTATCACAGCCACTATCACCGGCGAGGATGTCATTGTGGTTACCACCTTGTAGCCAGTCATTGCCAGAGTTGCCATACAACTTGTCACAACCATTACCACCCAGCAGTTGATCGTTACCCGAGCCGCCAGAAAGCAGGTCGTTATGATTACCACCGTTCAACGTGTCATCGCCAGGCCCCCCATACAGACTGTCACATCCATTGTTGCCATTGAGGGTGTCGTCACCTGCTTGTCCATACAAAATGTCGTTGCCAGCGCCGCCAGAGAAACTATCGTCACCAGCACCACCGAAGAAGGTATCACAGCCGGCGCCACCGTCGCCATAATCGTGACCATCACCACCATGGATAGTGTCATTACCGCCGCCAGCCCAGAAACCATCATTCCCGTTACCACCATGCAGCACGTCGGTGCCATCACCTGTGGTGATGTGATCATCGCCATCGCCACCACCAAAGACGGTGTTGTTGCCGCTGTGGTCTGTGATGACATCGTCGCCGCCATTCCCGTAGATGGTATCGTCACCCGCGCCGCCGTCGATCACATCATCGCCGTGGCAATCATCGGTTGCTTCAAGCACCACGTTATCAATTAAGGCACCGATACAGTCGGACTTGCCTGTTGCTGTAAAGCTCAGCGTGATGTCTTCAACACCTTGAGGGATCTCAAAGCTGGCCTCGAAATTTTGGTAAGCACGAACCGTCGACTGATTATCAAAAGATCGACTAAATAACACATTGCCATCACCATCAAATACCTCAACCTTGAATGGACTGGTTGTGGTGTTGTTACCCGCAAAGCGATTGGCATAATCAAAGGAGAAGTTCATGGTACGGTCGCCGTCTGCTGTCACGTTGGTGACATCAATATCTTGGCGAACAGAGGTGTTGACGGTGCTATCCAGCTCTAGCACCGTGTTGTGCTGCGGGTTGTAAGGCGTGCCACCAAACGATCCTTGCTGCAGTTCGATCTTCGTTGCATCCACGCTATACCAGCCTGGTACTTGGTCATCTTCTAGCAAGGTCCACTCATTGCCAGAGTTATCACCCCAACTTTCAAAACCACTGTTAAGGACGAGGTTGATTTCGTCGCCATAAATGACATCATCGCCATCGCCACCCGTGATCGTGTCATCATCACAACCGCCTGAGATAATGTCATCTCCTGCGCCGCCATCAATGGTGTCATCATCATCTCCGGCCCAAAGGTCATCATTGCCGTCACCGCCAATTAAGGTGTCATCACCAATAAACCCTTCAAGTTTGTCATCGCCGTCGCCACCGTCCATGTAGTCGCTGCCAGCCTGACCAAAGAGCATGTCGTTATCGCTATCTCCATACATTTGGTCATCGCCATCACCGCCGAGCATCACGTCGTCACCATTGCCCCCGTGTTGAGTATCTGCGCCGTTTTGCCCCCAAAGGTAATCCGCACCATTCCCGCCATTTTGGATGTCGTCACCGTCTCCGCCCCAGAGAATATCGTCACCAACGTTGCCATTCATGGTGTCATTGCCTGCATCTCCCCAGAGAATGTCATCGCCTTGACCGCCGTCTAGAGTGTCGTCCCCATCACCGCCAAATAAGCGGTCAGAGCCACCTTGACCAAAAAGAACATCATTCCCTGTTTAACCATAAACAACGTCGTCAGCCAAACCGGCATAGATGGTGTCATTGCCTTCACCACCTTCGATATTGTCTTGCCCATCATTCCCGTAAAGGAAGTCCGCACCGCCGCCTCCGACAATGGTGTCGTCACCCATACCGCCGTGCACTTCGTCATCGCCTTCTGAACCGAGCAAAGTGTCATTGCCAGAACCACCATTGATGTAGTCGTTACCACCCTCGCCGCGGATATAATCATTGCCATCAGAACCATAGATTTCATCCGCGTCTGATGTGCCTACGAGTGTGTCATCGTTCACTGTTCCATTGATCGTTGCCATTTTCGATACCTTTCATAAGTCATACGAATACCGATGCAAGCACTTCTTTTAAGAGTAGGAGGCCCTTTAGACATTTGGACCAAAGAAGACTAGAAGTTCATACATTTCACTATCGACTATGACAGAGGTTGAGAACGTTTCAAGGGCAGGAAAATAGGCGTTAAACCATGAAGTTAGACGGTATAAGATGAGGACTAAAAAAGCATTAACTAATATATAAGAGTGTCTAGTCAGTGTTTTTCTAAAGAACAAGACAGAGGCATACGGAACGATTTTCTGTTTGAAAGTTCACGCTATTGCACTGATGATAAGCAGGTTTACTGATAAGCAGATGTTTGCATAACCCCGTGTCAATCTGTGGTCAGCTAATGGTTATTTTTTGACCTTTACATTCCTCCACGCATAAAAAAACCCCGAAGCCTGTTCGGGGTTTAAAAAAGCTAGGCGATTAACGCATACTTTATTGAAACGGAAATAATGAATTATTCCCACTCAATTGTTGCAGGTGGTTTGCCTGAAATATCGTAAACCACGCGGCTGATGCCATCGACTTCATTGATGATACGGTTAGACACCTTACCCAAGAAATCGTATGGCAGATGCGCCCAATGTGCGGTCATGAAGTCGATCGTTTCAACAGCACGAAGAGACACGACCCAATCGTATTTACGACCGTCGCCCATTACGCCCACAGAGCGAACTGGCAGGAATACGGTGAATGCTTGAGACACTTTGTTGTATAGGTCCGCTTTGTGCAGCTCTTCAATGAAGATAGCGTCAGCACGGCGCAGCAAATCACAGTATTCTTTCTTCACTTCACCCAGAACACGAACACCTAGGCCTGGACCAGGGAATGGGTGACGGTAGAGCATGTTATAAGGCAAACCAAGCTCTAGGCCGATCTTACGCACTTCGTCTTTGAACAGCTCTTTCAGCGGCTCAACCAATCCCATTTCCATGTCGTCTGGCAGACCACCTACGTTGTGGTGAGATTTGATAACGTGTGCTTTACCCGTTTTAGACGCAGCAGATTCAATAACATCTGGGTAGATAGTGCCTTGCGCCAGCCATTTAGCATTCTTCAGTTTTTTCGATTCTTCATCGAAGACATCAACGAACACATGGCCAATTTTCTTACGCTTGGCTTCTGGATCTGCGATCCCTTCCAGCGCGTTAAGGAAGCGCTCTTCGGCATCGACTTTAATGATGTTTAGCCCAAATTGGTCACCAAACATTTCCATGACTTGTTGGCCTTCATTCAAACGAAGCAGACCGTTATCAACAAATACACAGGTGAGTTTGTTACCGATTGCGCGGTGCGCCAGCATCGCAACAACAGAAGAGTCCACACCGCCCGACAAGCCAAGGATAACTTCGTCATCACCCACTTGCTCTTTAATACGCGCAACGGCATCTTCGATAATTGACTCAGCAGTCCACAAACGCTCACAACCACATACGTTCAGTACGAAGTTCTCAAGCATCTTCAGACCATTTTTGGTGTGTGTTACTTCTGGGTGGAACTGCACGCCATAGTATTTTTTGTCTTCATTTGCCATCGCCGCGTACGGACAGGTGTCTGTTTGCGCGATTTTCACGAAGTCAGATGGGATCTCGACCACTTTGTCACCGTGGCTCATCCATACATCTTGCGTAGTTTCTAGGTCAGCAAACAGTGCTGAATCACCCGTCACCTGTACTGCTGCATAACCAAATTCACGTTCGTCAGAGCCCGCGACTTTACCGCCCAGTTGCTCTGCCATGGTTTGCATGCCGTAACATACACCAAACACTGGCACGCCAGAGTCGAATACATATTGAGGTGCACGTGGAGAGTTTGCTTCTGTCACGCTCTCTGGGCCACCAGACAGGATAATGCCATCTGGATTGAACTCACGAATATCCGCTTCATCTACATCCCAGCTCCATAGCTCACAGTAAACACCGATTTCGCGTACACGGCGTGCGACGAGTTGAGTGTATTGAGAACCGAAATCCAAAATTAGAATGCGTTGGTCATGGATGTCTTTAGTCATTTTGAGCAGTCTTATCGTTACCGCCAGCTAAGCTTGATCGCTTGGGAAGACCCATACCATATGGGTTTTCTTTCCTACGCTGTGGTTGTGGGTTATGAAAACGAGGCGAGTTTACTCGCCTCTTATCAGTGCTTCAAGAAAAAAAGCAAACGTTTACGTCTAAGGAATTCTTTACCAGAAATCAGCTGCGACGGTAGTTCGGTGCTTCTTTGGTGATCTGTACGTCATGCACGTGAGATTCCGCCATACCCGCACCTGAAATAACAACAAATTCAGCTTTGGTGCGCATCTCTTCAATCGTGGCTGAGCCAGTCAGACCCATGCTTGAGCGTAGACCGCCCATTTGCTGGTGAACGATTTCTTTCAGGTGACCTTTATATGCAATGCGACCTTCGATACCTTCAGGAACCAGCTTGTCTGCGGCATTGTCTGATTGGAAGTAGCGATCTGAAGAACCTTGAGACATTGCGCCCAATGAGCCCATGCCACGGTAAGACTTGTATGAGCGGCCGTTGTATAGGATCACTTCACCTGGTGCTTCTTCTGTACCCGCAAACATTGAGCCAACCATGACACACGATGCGCCAGCCGCGATGGCTTTACAGATATCACCAGAGAAACGGATACCACCATCAGCAATAACAGGAATACCGTAGCCATTTGCGACTTCAACAGCATCAGCAATCGCTGTGATTTGAGGAACACCAACACCCGTAACGATACGTGTAGTACAGATAGAGCCAGGGCCAATACCCACTTTAACAGCGCTCACGCCTGCTTCAATAAGGGCTTTTGCCCCTGCACCCGTCGCGACGTTGCCGCCGATGATGTCGAGATCAGGGTATGCTTCGCGTGTTTCGCGAATACGGTTTAGTACGCCTTCAGAGTGACCGTGTGAAGAGTCAATAAGTAGAACGTCGACGCCTGCTTCAACCAGTGCTTTTACACGCTCTTCGTTGCCAGCGCCTGCGCCCACTGCCGCGCCGACACGCAGACGACCTTGCTCATCTTTACAAGCATGTGGTTTGGTTTCAGCTTTGTGGAAATCTTTTGCGGTAATCATCCCTGTCAGTTGGAAATCATCGTTCACAACCAGTACTTTCTCAACGCGCGCTTGGTGCATTTTTTCTTGCACTTCTTCGCGACATGCGCCTTCTTTGACACTTGCCAGACGCTCTTTTGGCGTCATAACAGCAGAGACTTTCTTGGATAGGTCAATCACAAAGCGAACATCGCGACCAGTAATGATACCAACAAGCTCATTACTCTCGGTGACGACAGGGAAACCTGCAAAACCATGCTTTCTGGTGAGTTCAACAACATCTGCGATTGTCGCATCTGGATGAACAGTGACTGGATGGGTAACAACGCCAGCTTCAAAGATCTTCACTTGGTGAACCATCTCGGCTTGCTGTTCAATTGACATATTTTTATGAATGAAGCCAATGCCGCCTTCCTGCGCCAGTGCGATAGCCAAACGAGCTTCAGTCACTGTGTCCATAGACGCAGAAATCATTGGGATGTTCAACGAAATAGTTTTCGTCAGTTGAGTGCGTAAGTCGGCAGTGTTTGGAAGAACTGTGGAATGTGCTGGAACCAGCAATACATCATCGAAAGTTAGGGCTTCTTTAGCTATTCGTAACATTGCAATATCTCACGCCAAAATTAAATACGGGGGGTTTAAATATTGCCGCCGCATTATACTGATGACGCAAACGTTTGGCTATAGATTTTCACGAAAACGTTTGGCTTTCAATTTTTGGCTCAGTAACATGGACTCATCCCGCTGATTATCAAGGCGTAAATATCAATGCATTCTGCCCACAATAATATCTACACTGTCTCCCGACTTAACGCTGAAGTCAGGCTCTTGCTTGAAAACGAAATGGGTATTGTGTGGTTGGTTGGCGAGATTTCTAACCTCACCGTTCCTGTCTCTGGGCATTGGTATTTCACCCTAAAAGACAGTCGCGCACAGGTGAAGTGCGCCATGTTTAAGGGGAACAACCGTCGTGTCACCTTCAAACCTGCCAACGGAAACCAAGTGCTCGTAAGAGCGCGCCTCTCATTGTATGAGCCACGGGGTGACTACCAAATCATTGTCGAAAGCATGCAACCCGAGGGCGACGGTTTATTGCAGCAACAGTTCGACAAACTCAAAATGAATCTCGCCGCAGAAGGCTTGTTCGCGGCAGATTTAAAACGCCCATTGCCAGAACAACCGCGCCGTGTTGGTATCATCACCTCAAAAACGGGGGCAGCACTGCACGACATTCTGCATGTTTTGAAACGCCGCGATCCGAGCCTTCCTGTCGTTATTTATCCAACACAAGTGCAAGGCAAAGATGCCGCGATTCAAATTGCACAAGCCATCGGCCGCGCAAACAGTCGCAATGAATGTGATGTGCTGATCGTTGGGCGTGGTGGCGGTTCACTCGAAGACTTATGGTGTTTTAACGAAGAAATCGTCGCACGCACCATTGCTGCCAGCACCCTTCCTATTGTGAGTGCGGTCGGCCATGAAGTGGATGTCACCATTGCCGACTTTGTCGCTGATGTTCGCGCACCGACACCTTCCTCGGCCGCAGAACTCGTCAGCCGAGATACATCATTGCGTGCCCAACAATACTCGCAGCGTGAAGATAGGCTTGCGCACAGTATCTCGACCCACCTAGCACGAAGCAAAACGGTCCTCACAAGGCTTCAACATCGCTTGGCAATGCAACACCCCCAAGCGAGACTCCAACAGCAAGCACAGCAGTTTGATGAGCTTGAGCGCCGTTTGTACCAATTCATGCGCCAAAAGCTTCAAACAGAGGCACAACGTCTTGATCGATCGGCACAACGCTTAGAACGCTACTCGCCTGCGAATCACATTCCGCCACTCAGTATTCAACTGCGTTACACAGAGCAGCGTTTGATTGATGGCATGAAGCAATTGATCAGCCAGCAAGGTCACGCGCTGGCCTTGCAAATGGAAACGCTGGATGCCGTTAGCCCCCTTGCCACCTTAGCGCGAGGCTATTCGATCACGCGTAACAACAAAGGAAACGTGCTGAAATCTGTCGCAGACACATCAAAAGGTGATGTGATTACAACGACGCTCGCAGACGGTGAAGTGCAATCGACGATCCTCTGATGGGATCTTGCAGTTAGAAAAACGGTGTCTTCAAGACACCGTTTTTTTTGCTTCAAAGACAATGTTTGCCATTGAGCGAGATTTTAACTCATCGCACTGATGGCAGAAGTAGCTGGTTGAGCCACAGGCCTGTAATTTCTCTAGCTGAGCACTGCACGTTTTACAGTACTCCTGTTTGATAAAGGTGTTATCGCAAGGATTACAGACATATACGCCGCTTTCCCACATCAATGCTTGTCCACAGTTAGGACATAAATTTTCCATAACACTCCCCATCAATCACTTTCTCTCACTGTATTTTCATCCGCTTATACAGCACGCAGTCTGCTTTTCTATTCTATCTTTAATAGTGAACGTAAAAGAACAGCGTCTTGCTGGATCCAATGAAGATCGTCAGATCTCTGCGTTAACGGGATCTGATCAGCGATCACCTCTCAAAAGAATATTTATCAATACAACTCCCGAAAGCATAAGTTACATGTTCTGCATTTGGATTTTAAGCCATACAAAATATCGAGTGGTATTGTATATATGATTAATTTCGGAATTTTGTAAATACAAGGCTATTTATCGAGCGTACATTAATTCATCCATGCCGCCTAGGACGATATTTTTAACTTAATCACACTTTTAATGTGATTAAGATCAATTAATTACTGAAAAGGAAGAAACAGATCAACAACAACATCGTTGTGATCTGGCATTTGTTCTGAGGGATCTCTGAAAGCATGACGCCAAAATGGCAAAATTACGGGAAGATGTTTTTTTAAAACTCTGTGAAGTTTAAAAGGCATAAAAAACCGGCCTCACTGGGCCGGTTTTTCGTCATCACTCAGGATGATTATTTCTTATTGCGGTTTTTAACCATATCCATCAAGCGTTTACGTTGACGCGATTGAGAAATAGTGAGTTTTTCACCCTTACCTTCAAACGGGTTCTCGCTGCTTTGGAATTGAATACGAATTGGCGTACCCATGATTTTTAGCGATTTACGGAAGTAGTTCATCAAATAGCGTTTGTAAGAATCAGGCAGCTCTTTCACTTGGTTTCCGTGAATCACGAAGATCGGTGGGTTGTAACCACCTGCGTGCGCATATTTCAGCTTCACACGACGACCGCGAATCATTGGTGGTTGGTGATCGTCTTGCGCCATGTTCATGATGCGTGTCAGCATTGCTGTTGAAATACGCTTAGTGGCGGATTCATAAGCTTCTTGAATCGACTCAAACAAGTGACCAACACCCGTACCGTGTAGTGCTGAGATAAAGTGGATACGCGCGAAGTCGACGAAACCTAAGCGACGATCTAGCTCAGACTTAACGCGGTCTTTCACGTCTTTATCCAAACCATCCCACTTGTTTACTGCAATCACGATTGAACGGCCCGCGTTCAATGCAAAGCCCAACAAGCTCAGATCTTGGTCTGAGATGTTTTCACGCGCATCAATCACAAGCAACACAACGTTTGAGTCTTCAATCGCTTTCAGTGTTTGGATAACAGAGAATTTCTCGACTTTCTCGTTAACACGCTTACGACGACGAACACCCGCCGTATCAATAATCACGTATTCGCGACCATCACGCTCCATCGGAATGTAGATAGAGTCACGCGTCGTGCCTGGCATGTCGTAAACAACAACACGATCTTCACCGAGAATACGGTTAGTCAGTGTTGATTTGCCCACGTTAGGACGGCCGATGATACCAAATTTGATTGGCAGATTTTGCAGACGCTGAAGCGCAGTTTCTGCATCTTCTTCCGTCAGATCTTTGTCTTCTTCATCGATATCTTGTTCGCCAGTCAGGTCAACCAGACCTTCTTCGCGTTCTTCTTCAGCAAGCTGCTCTGCAAATGGCTTCAGTGCACGGTCAATAAGACCAAGAACACCACGACCATGTGCAGCTGCGATTTGGAACATGTGCTCCATGCCCAACTGCCAGAACTCTGCACTAGCTGCGTCGGCGTCAATGCCATCAACTTTGTTAACAACAAGGAACGTGGTTTTTTCACGTGAACGTAGGTGTTGAGCAATCGCTTCGTCTGCAACGGTCAGACCTGCACGCCCATCCACCATGAACAAAACAACATCAGCTTCTTCAATCGCAGCCAATGACTGTTCAGCCATTTTGGTTTCAACACCTTCTTCAGTGCCATCAATACCACCGGTATCAACCACGATAAACTCGTGCTCGCCCAGCATGGCTTTTCCGTATTTACGATCCCTGGTCAATCCCGGAAAATCGGCAACAAGCGCATCGCGCGTACGTGTTAGCCGGTTAAAGAGTGTCGACTTCCCAACATTCGGACGCCCAACAAGGGCTACTACAGGAATCATACTGACCTCTAGAATTTCTTGGTTATGAATAACTGCGGCTCCTGACTTTAAAAAGTCAGGAGCCGAATATTTTATAAACGCCCAATACTCAACGCCTTGCATTGAATTGGACGTGACGTTTTAACTATGGCGTTTGCTTCTTGCTGATGCTGCCATCGCGTGTAACAACGATATACCCATCGTCCACATTCATTGGCGCAACCGCAATGCCGCTATCATCAAGCTGTTGTTGAGCGACAAACTCACCAGACGTTGGCTCAATCCAGTGTAAGTAGCCTTCGGCATCACCGACAACCACATAGCCAGAAATAGCCACAGGCGCGGTAAGCTGACGATACTCAAGCTCTTTGTTCGTCCAAAGCTCTGTGCCACTTCGTGCATCGACAGCAACAACATGATCTTTGTCGGTGATCAAGAACAAGTAGCTCCCAGCGACCATGATGTCTGTTGACGAGCTGTAGGTGCGTTTCCACGCAGGGCGACCTGAACGTAAGTCGATCGCCACAAGCGAACCGTTATAACCCACCGCATAAAGCAGTGAACCCGCCACCACTGGCGTTGAATCAACATCAACCAGACGGTCAATTTCCGTCGCGCCTTTCGGGCTTGCAATGGTTTGTTGCCAGATGATGTTACCATTCTCAATGAATGCAGCACCTAGACGACCATTTGCCATGCCCCAAAACACACCACCTGAAATCGAGACAGGCGAACTGTCGCCACGCAGCGTCAAGTTTGGCACCTCACTGGACAAACTCCAGCGTTGCTCACCGGTTTCTGCTTCGTAAGCTGAAATCTCACCGCGGCTTGAATTCACCACGATCAGCCCTTCATCTGCAAGCGCCTTAGACAAAATTTCGCCACCCACTTGCGTGCGCCATACGAGTTCACCAGTTTCTGCATCCAGCGCGATAAGCTCGCCAGTTTCAGTACCAATGTACAACTTGCTGTATGAAGCCGTGATACCGCCAGAAAGAAGCGCTGGCGCTTCTTCGCCAAGGTTCACACTCCAAACCGTGCTACCACTTTCAAGATCCATGGCCGAGACGATACCGTCGCGGTCAGCGGCATACACTTTATCGTAAGCCACTGCTGGTGCGAGATTGCTGAAATAGCGTCCTACACCTTCACCCACTTGAGAAGACCACAGTTGTACCGGAGTAAATTCGCTTTGAACCACTGGCAATGGTGCCATTTGGATCGAATCTTCTTCACTCGCACAGCCAGTAAGTAGTGCGCCTATAAGGGCGACTGCACCAACATGTTTCCATCCCTTGCGCATCATTGTCAGACCTTATTGCGGCAGATTGTCTAGCTTCATCTGAACAACAGGGTTTGTAGCTGCGGCGATAGATGCTGCATACGCAGAACGTGCTGCGGCTGTGTCTCCCTGACGAAGTTCGATGTCACCACGTAGCTCTTCAACTTGAGCAGTCCAGCTTTGTGCTGACACTTTGTCCAATTCTTTCAGCGCTACATCGTAATTTTTCAGCTCAGCTTCAACACGCGCAAGACGCACAGAAGCAATCGCACTTAGGGTTTCATCTTTAGAAGATTGCACCATACGAAGCTGATCAGCCGCTTTCACCAATTCATTGGATTCAACCAGCGATTTTGCCAATTGTAGAGACAAGAGAGAGGCATACGCTTCGCCTTGACGCTCACTGATGAAAGCCGCAGCCTGTTCTTCTGCTTTTTCATCACCCGCAGCCAATGCATTGACAACTTGTGTGTAAGCCTCAGATGCTTGTTCACGGCTCGTTTCTTGTTCAGCTTGGAAGTAGCGCCATCCGTATAGGCCACCCAAACCAATCACTGCGCCGAGGACAACGGCTCTACCGTTGTCCCGCCACCACTGTTTAATCGCTTCGACTTGTTGTTCTTCTGTGGTGTAGACGTCCACGTTTTGTCCTCTCTTAAACCAATTGAGCCAATTTTTCGGCTACATAATCCTGAGAAATGGTTAGCTGCTCACCGCCTTTAAGGTCTTTGTAAGTCACCATGTTTTGCGCAACTTCATCTTCACCCAATACGAGAGCAACAGACGCGCCGACTTTATCCGCACGTTTAAATTGTTTCTTAAAGTTACCACCACCGAAGTGGGTCATCACACGCAGACCTGGTGCGGTTTCACGCAGCATTTCAGCCAGTTTCATGCCCGCAGCCAGAGTGCCTTCGCCTGACGTTACCATGTAAACATCAACCGCTGGACGTGTTTCGTTAAGCGCGAGTGTTTCCATCAATAGAACCAAACGCTCAACACCCATTGCAAAACCAACCGCAGGCGTTGCTTTACCACCCAGTTGCTCAACCAGACCATCGTAGCGACCACCGCCACAAATAGTGCCTTGAGAACCTAGGCTTTCAGTGATCCACTCAAAAACAGTACGGTTGTAGTAATCAAGACCACGTACCAATTTCTCGTTAACCGTGTATTGGATGCCAGCCGCGTCCAACAGTTCACACAAACCTGCAAAATGTTGCGCTGACTCTTCATCCAAATACGCTGACAGCTTAGGGGCGTCAGTCAGTACTGCTTGGATTTCCGGTACTTTGGTATCCAAAACGCGCAGCGGGTTGGTGTGCATACGGCGTTTGCAATCTTCATCAAGTACAGACTCATGCTGCATCAAGAAGTTAACCAAGGCTTCGCGGTAATTTGCGCGCGCTTCAAGCGAACCGATAGAGTTCAGCTCAAGACGAACGTGTTCATTGATACCCAGTTGACGCCATAGACGCGCTGTCATCATGATAAGTTCTGCGTCAACGTCTGGACCATTCAGGCCAAAAACTTCAACACCAAACTGGTGGAATTGACGGTAACGGCCTTTTTGAGGACGTTCGTGGCGGAACATAGGACCCATGTACCACAGACGTTGCTCTTGGTTGTACAGCAGACCGTTTTCGATGCCTGCACGCACACAACCCGCCGTCCCTTCAGGACGAAGACTCAGGCTATCGCCATTACGGTCTTCAAAGGTGTACATTTCTTTTTCTACCACGTCGGTCACTTCACCGATTGCGCGACAGAATAGATTCGTCATTTCAACGATCGGCATGCGCACTTCGCTGTAGCCGTATGCGCTGATCACGTCTTTTACCGTGCCTTCAACTTTTTGCCAAAGTGGAGACTGTGTAGGGAGGCAGTCGTTCATGCCTCGAATCGCTTGAATTGATTTTGCCACTTTAACTCTCGTAACCGATCTTATATTTCGCGTGAAGTCTGCAGATTGCTTACTTCTCTGTATTTACATCAATGCGATTGTTTTCATCAAGCATTGATGCCTTTGCCCGGATCTTCGCTTCCAGCTGATCGATCAGGTTGTCGTTATCAAAACGTTCTTTTTGGCGCTTGCCATCGTCGTAATACGCACTGCGTTTATTACTGCCCGCAACACCAATGTGTGACACTTCCGCTTCGCCCGGGCCATTGACCACACAACCGATAATGGAAACATCCATAGGAATCACCACGTCTTCCAGACGTTGTTCCAACGCATTCACGGTGCCGATAACATCAAACTCCTGGCGGGAGCATGTTGGGCACGCAATGAAGTTCACACCACGTGAACGAATGCGTAATGACTTGAGAATGTCGAAGCCAACTTTGATTTCTTCAACAGGGTCAGCCGCCAATGAGATACGAAGAGTATCACCAATACCTTCGCTGAGCAGCATACCAAGGCCAACAGCTGATTTCACGGAGCCCGCACGCGCGCCGCCCGCTTCAGTAATGCCAAGGTGAAGCGGTTGATCAATGCGTTTTGCAAGCTGACGGTATGATTCAACCGCCAAGAACACATCGGACGCTTTCACACTGACTTTGAATTGATCAAAGTTCAAGCGATCAAGGATATCAACATGGCGCATGGCTGATTCCACCAGCGCTTCCGGCGTTGGCTCGCCGTATTTTTCTTGTAAATCGCGCTCAAGCGAGCCGCCATTCACCCCAATTCGAATGGGAATGTTTTTGTCACGCGCAGCATCTACGACTGAACGAATGCGCTGTTCATTACCAATGTTGCCAGGGTTGATGCGTAAACAATCCACACCGTACTCTGCCACTTTAAGCGCGATACGGTAGTCGAAGTGAATATCAGCAACCAACGCAATCGACGTTTGTTGACGAATCAACTTAAACGCTTCTGCGGCTTCCATGGTAGGCACAGAGACACGAACAATATCAGCACCGACTTTTTCCAGCGCTTTAATTTGCGCAACCGTCGCGTCGACGTCGGTTGTGCGGGTGTTTGTCATTGACTGGACTGCTATTGGTGCGCCGTCGCCGATTGGCACGTCACCCACATAGATACGCGTGGATTGACGACGTTTAATAGGAGATTCGGTATGCATTAGGTGTACTCTGAATTACTTCGGAAGGCTCAAACGGGCTACCCGACCTGAAGGGTAACCACTGAGATCAACTTTTTTGCCATCGTAGGCAAGGTCTACAGCGCTAGGTGCACCTAGCACAATTTTAAACGGTGCTTTACCTGACAGCGACAAGCTTTCGCCGGCAGTTTTAATGCCCGCCACCAAGCGCTTGCCATTGGCATCACGCACATCCACCCAGCAGTCTGCACTAAAGCGCATGGTTAATGGCGCAAGCGGTGAGCTTGGTGTTTCTGTCTGTGCTGTTGAAGATGCGGTTACCGTTGCTGTTGTCGCAGCGGCCGTTGTTTCAGTGCGCTCGGCACTGCTTGACACTTGAGTTGGCTCTGATTTAGACAACACAATGTCAGTAGAAACACTCTCTACCGTCGCATTGGTATCAGGCGTCGTGTCTTCACTGGTGACCGCATCACCATCAACAACAGGTGCAGGGGTTTCGCCTTGAGCATCCGTTGATGCAGGCTCGATTACATCAGTAACCACTTCAAGGGATGCTGATGCGTCATCGCTGGTTTCATTTTCTTGCTGCGCAAAAATGTTCGCGCTCTCTGGAAGCGAAAGCAACGTATCGTTTTGTTGGTTTTGCCACCACCAAAATGCCGTCAAACCGATAACAGCGGCAAGGATAACCCAGGTTAACCCCATCACTCGGCTGTCGTGTTTTTCCAGACGTGTTTTACGCGAAAAACTCTGCATTTGTTGTGCAGAGTCTTCATGTTCTTTCTTAGGCTGAAAATCGCACAGTAGCTTGTCAGCATCGAGCCCAACAAGCTTGGCGTAGGAACGAATATAACCACGAGTAAATGTCGCTATCTGCTTTTTATCGCAACAATCCGTTTCTAATTCACGAATAACGGAAACACGAAGTCGCAATCGATCCGCCACATCCTGTTCGGTCAACCCTTGCGCTTCTCTTGCTTGCTTAAGCGCGGTACCTGGATGTGTCGCTTCGATGTCTAACAGCTGCTCTTCGTTTTTTTCAGTATTCATTCGCTAAGTACAGTCTATATTCTTTCGATTTAGGGAATTGTTTAGCCAATACATTCGCATAACGCTCCACTTCGTGAGGGCGATCCGCTTTTGCTTCCAATGAAATCATTGTGAGCAAACTGTTGGAGCGGTATCCATATCGCTTATGGAAATGGAACAAGCGTAATCTGGCTTCATTCAGCTCATCATCTGCCACTTCTAACTTTGCAAGTTGCAAGGTAGATAACGGGCGATTTGGTTCGTGAGCAATGGCTTTTTCAAACCATTCCTTTGCTAAGACCGCGTCGCCAGACTTTAAGGCACAAATGGCGGCATTCTCGTAACTGCCTGACATTTTGTAATAGTACGGCTGCTCTATCGCTTTGGCAAAGGCTGCTTGTGCTTCGTCATAACGCTCCTGACGGCACAAGAAAACGCCATAGTTGTTTCTCACATCACCGTTTCGTGGTGAGGCACGAAGCGCTTTCTTAAATTGTTCTTCCGCTTGGTCGTATTCGCCCACTTCCTGAAGATAGTGCGCGAAGCTGATCAGTGCACGATAATAGGTCGGTGCATATTGCATAGCCGTTTCAAGATTTTGTCGCGCCCTTTCCCATTGACCAGCGTCAAGATAGGCTAGCCCAAGCGCTATTCGGGATTCAGCAACTTGGATGGTATCAAACTTCGCGTTGTTTTGCTCTTCTGTTACTGTGACACAACCTGCTAATAATCCCATCAGTAACAGACTACAAAGCGTCCTTGCCATATTCCCATCCTATCAATCGGTTATCAGACTGATTTGACGGGAATCTGCTCCTCAACATTCAGTCTGCTTTGAGTACGTTTAGTACGGTCAATCACATCGCCGACTAACTGACCACAAGCAGCGTCAATATCATCACCACGCGTTTTACGTACCGTGACCGTATAATCGTATTGCATCAATGTTTTCATGAACCTATCGATGCGTGAATTACTCGGTTTCTTGTATGGTGACCCAGGATAGGGGTTAAAAGGAATCAGGTTTATCTTCGCAGGCGTGTCTTTTAACAGCTCTGCGAGTTGGCGCGCATGGTCCATATCATCATTGACGTGATCAAGGAGCACATACTCCACCGTCACGCGTCCACGGTTCGCATTTGAAGACGCAATATAACGACGCACTGAGTCCAAAAACGTCTCGATGTTAAAGCGATCGTTGATTGGCATGATTTGGCTGCGAAGCTCATCATTTGGCGCGTGAAGCGAGATGGCCAATGCCACATCGATTTTATCAGTCATTTGGTCAAGGCCTGACACAACACCCGAGGTTGACACTGTCACACGGCGCTTTGACAAGCCATACGCCAAATCATCCAGCATCAAGTTCAATGATGGAATCAAGTTTTTCATGTTAAGCAAAGGTTCGCCCATGCCCATCATCACCACGTTGGTGATCGGACGACGACCCGTTTCTTTCTCGATACCGATTTCTTTCGCCGCACGCCAAACCTGACCGATGATTTCAGACACTTTCAGGTTACGGTTGAAGCCTTGTTGGGCTGTTGAGCAGAATTTACAATCAAGTGCACAGCCCACTTGTGAAGAAACACACAGGGTTGCGCGATCTTCATCAGGGATGTAAACCGTTTCTACGTCTTGGTTGCCCACACGCATGGCCCATTTAATGGTGCCGTCACTTGAGTGCTTTGCAAGCGACACTTCTGGCGCGCGAATTTCGCATTTCGCCTTTAGTTTTTCACGAAGCTTTTTGTTGATGTTGTTCATCTGATCGAAGTCATCACAACCAAAATGGTAAATCCACTTCATGATCTGATCAGCACGAAACGCCTTCTCGCCTAGTTCATCAGCGAAAAACGCTCGTAGTGATTGCCGATCGAAATCAAGCAGATTAATTTTTTCCGTCGTCATCAGATTGCCTCGTGAAACGTAATAGAAACGGGAATATGTTGCGTTTGATTTAACAGCAACGTTGCGTCAACACATGACGACAAGCCCTGAAATCAAGGCGCGAAATTGTACAGTCTTTGTGATCCAGATTCCACCTCTTACTTGTGACCCCGCTCGCCACAACACACGCAGCAAAGAAGACACAAGCATGACCATCGTGCATCACTCATGGCTTGCAAGGCTGTTTTGCGCATTCAAACTGTGCATTTGCTTAGTGTATACCCAAATAATATGAAGGTGCAGGATTCAACTTGCCTGAAGAGAGGCCATCGATGCGAACATCTCCAGGTCGTTTAGGTACATGACGAGAAGCACACAACATAAAAAAGGGAGCTTTCGCTCCCTTTCTGTTACGTAAATGGTATCCGCTAAAAAATCAGTCCTTACGAGGACAAATCTCATCATTCGCGAAGAAGAACGCGATTTCGCGCTCTGCAGATGCAGGACTGTCTGAACCATGCACAGAATTAAGACGCATGCTTACGGCAAAATCTGCGCGCAACGTGCCGCAGGCTGCTTCTTCTGGATTCGTTTTACCCATTAATTCGCGGTAACGGCTGATGGCGTTTTCACCTTCCAATGCTTGTACCATCACAGGGCCAGACGTCATGAATTCGACGAGATCGTTATAAAAAGGTTTTCCCTCATGCTCAGCATAAAACCCTTTCGCTTTCTCTTCAGAAAGGTGCAGCATTTTTGCAGCAACAACACGTAATCCTGCTGCTTCAATTCGTTGGTAAATTGCGCCAATCAAATTACGTTCAACGGCGTCAGGCTTCACGATCGAAAAAGTGCGCTCAATAGTCATTTTGTATTCCTTTTTTATTCGCTGATGACGCTTTCTTCGGGCGTTATCAGCTTGTTATCTTAAGGACAGCCTACCAGAGCATTCCGCCATACCCCACCCTGATATCGCGGAACCGTTAACTCTGTTGTTAATTCATAGGGTGAGTTGTTAATTAACAGGTTTTTTTACGCTTTTACCGACAAAAATATCAGTTATCTTGCCGATTCACCGACCAATATGCGCGACAAGGTTTTTACGCCCATGCCTGTTGCGCCGACCGACCATTTGTCACTCGGGCCCTTACGGTAAGTGCCCGAGCAATCAAGGTGAATCCAACCGTTTTTATAGTCTTCAACAAAGTAAGACAAAAACGCGGCGGCAGTGCTCGCACCCGGTGAATACTGTCCGCCACTCACGTTCGCCAAATCCGCAAAGCTTGAAGGCAGCATGTTGCGGTGGAACTCAGCAAGTGGCAATTGCCACATGCCTTCGTGTTCCGCATCAGCGGCTGCAAGGCAACGCTGAGCAAGGTGTTGATCAAACGAAAACAGTGCGTGGTAATCGTTACCAAGTGCCATTTTTGCTGAACCGGTTAACGTTGCGCAGTCAATGGTTAACGCTGGGTTGTATTTGTTCGCGTAAAGAAGGCCATCAGCAAGCACAAGACGCCCTTCGGCATCCGAATTCAACACTTCAACGGTGACACCATTTTTGTAGGTGATGATGTCACCAAGTTTGTAAGCGTTGCTGGAAATCATATTTTCAGCACAACAAAGGATCAACTTAATGCGTTTGTTTAGCCCTTGTGCAATCGCAAGCCCTAGACCCCCCGTCGCCATGGCTGCACCGCCCATATCAGCTTTCATGGAATCCATGTAGCTTGATTGCTTGATGCTGTAACCACCTGAGTCAAATGTAATGCCTTTACCAATGATGCACGCGAAGACTTCGGCATCCGCATCGCCCGTCGGGTTGTAGTCCAACTGAAGCATCGCGGGTTTACGCGCGGAGCCGCGGCCCACGGTGTGAATACCCACCCAGCCTTGCTCGAGCAGATCGGCGCCTGACACAATTTTGTATTTTACGTTTTCTGGGTTTGGCGCTTGTGACTTAATGAACTCTCCCGCACGAACAGCAAGCTGTTGAGGGCCCACTTCTTCCGCGGTTTCGTTAATAATTTGGCGCACCCAGTCAGTCGCCACAATGCGGTTATTCAGCTCTTTCTGCTGTTTGTCATCCAGCGTTGGCGCCACAAACTCATAGCCCGCTTTTGGGCCACGTAGACCTTGATAGAATGCCCACGCAGATTCGACGTCCCAGTTATCGCCTTTTAACGCCACTTTGCGAATACCTTGTGTATCCAGCTTTCTCGCGGCTTGCTGCACGCTATCAAGAACAGCGTCACCCTTCGCGTGCACTGTCGCACCCTGTTGGTCAAAAGAGATAACGGCGTTCGCACCACCCCACACATCGGCGGCAGGTTCATTGGTCAGTGCGATTTGCATCTTGTCGGTCATGTTGAACTCCTTGTTCCTAGCCCTTACTGAAACAATAGTAAGGTTTTTAATTCTGAAGGCTGACGTTTGTTATCTACGAAGGGAAAGCTTGATAGCAAGCACATACCCTTTGCAGTATGTGTATCATTATGAACATCAAAAATGACGTATTGATGAGAAAAACAAAGCGGGCCATAAGCCCGCTTGGATAAAACTAATGTGCCTGTAAAATACCCATCAAACAAGCATTTTAGCCAACGATTAATCCATTTCGTCCATCCAACACAGGATGATCGCCTCTAGGATTTTTTCGTTTGAGTGATTAGCGTCATCAGAAAAATCGTCCAACTCCATCACCCATGCATGAAGATCCGTAAATCTCACGGTTTTAGGGTCTGTGTCAGGAAACTTTTCCACCAGTTCAATCGCGATGTCGCGTGAATCAATCCATTTCAGGCTCATTGTCTCAGCTCCCTACAATCACTCACTCGTTCGGCAATACCGAGCGACGCTTAATGGTTTTCTGCTGCGTGGTTCAAGGTGTAACGCGGTACTTCAACCACCAAGTCTTTATCCGTCACTTTCGCTTGGCAACCTAAACGTGATTCTGGCTCAAGGCCCCATGCTTTATCCAGCATGTCGTCTTCCAATTCATCACTTTCGTCGAGTGAGTCGAATCCTTCACGAATAACCACGTGACAGGTTGTACACGCACAAGATTTTTCACACGCATGTTCAATTGCAATGCCGTTGCGTAGTGCAACGTCTAATACTGTTTCTCCGGCTTCTGCTTCCAAAACTGCACCTTCAGGGCAAAGGTCTTGGTGTGGCAGAACAACAATCTTTGGCATGTTTAAACCTCGTCAATGGAATGGCCAGCCAAGGCTTCACGGATGGATTTGTCCATACGGCGTGAGGCAAAGTCTTGGCTCGCTTTATCTGTGTCTTTGATGCCTTGCTCGATGGCTGCTGCATCATCGCCATTACGCAGCACAATTAAGGCTTCAATGGCAGAAATTAGGGTTTTCTTTTCGTCTTCTGACAGTAACTCGTCGCCATTGGCATCCAATGCAACTAGCAAGCCTTCAATCACACGGTCAGCTTCAACGCGCTGCTCAGCAAGGTAGCGCGCGTCTTTATCTTCTTGTGCGTGGGTAAAGGAAGAACGGATCATTTTGGCAATTTCATCGTCACTCAACCCGTAAGAAGGCTTAACTTGAATCGATGATTGCACTTCCGTGCTCTTTTCCATCGCGGTCACTGACAGCAAACCATCCGCATCAACCTGGTAGGTCACGCGAATGTGCGCAGCACCGGCAGACATTGGTGGAATGCCTTTCAACGTGAAGTTCGCTAGCGAACGGCAATCGTCCACCATCTCACGCTCACCTTGAACGATGTGCACTTTCATGCCCGTTTGACCATCTTTGAAGGTGGTAAATTCTTGGGCACGAGCCACGGGGATCGTGGTGTTGCGTGGAATGATTTTTTCCACCAAGCCACCCATGGTCTCAATACCCAAAGACAACGGAATAACATCCAACAGGAGCATTTCGCCATCTGGCTTATTGCCCACGAGGATATCCGCTTGGGTTGCGGCACCAATCGCCACAACTTTGTCTGGGTCAATCGTGGTCAATGGCGTGCGGCCAAAGAACTCACCCACTTTTTCACGTACCAATGGCACGCGGGTAGAGCCACCCACCATGACCACTTCAAGCACGTCGTCCGTGGTAACTTGCGCATCTTTAAGTGCACGACGACAAGAAAGCAGCGTTTTCTTCACGAGCGCACCAATCAGTTCATCAAACTGAGTACGAGTGAGTGCGCCTTGCCAATCAAGCACTGAGATTTCTGTGATATCAGCATCGCTCAGAGCGACTTTGGCCGCGGTTGCAGCATTCAGTAATCGACGATGATCATCGCCAGATAAAGAAGCAAAGCCTGCTTGCTCCGCGATCCAATCAGCAATCAGGTGGTCAAAGTCATCACCGCCCAGCGCGGAATCACCGCCTGTTGCGAGCACTTCAAAAACACCTTTAGACAGACGCAGAATGGAGATATCGAATGTGCCACCACCAAGGTCATAAACTGCAATAACGCCTTCTTGGCCCGAATCTAAACCATAAGCAATGGCTGCCGCGGTCGGTTCGTTCAGCAGTCGAAGAACGTTTAAACCCGCCAGTTTCGCCGCATCTTTTGTGCCTGCACGCTGTGCATCATCAAAATACGCAGGAACGGTAATAACAACGCCTTCGAGCTCACCGCCTAAAGAGGCTTCAGCGCGCTCGTTGACAGTGCGAAGAATATCCGCAGACACTTCAATAGGATTTTTATTGCCCGAGCGCGTGTTGATCAACGGTAAACCGTTTTCAGACGCAGTCAGTGCATAAGGAAGGTGTGGATAGCGAGATTGAACATCCGCCAGCGAACGACCCATCATGCGTTTTACTGACACAATGGTATTTGCGCTATCTGTTTCGGATTGTGCTTGTGCGTCATAACCCACGAGCGTCGCGTCTTCACCGTAGTGAACCACTGAAGGGATCAGTGCGCGACCTTGGATGTCGTTTAGCGTTGTTGCTGCGCCACTGCGTACTGAAGCGACAAGCGTGTTGGTGGTGCCTAGGTCAATACCCACCGCAAGCTTGTGCTCATGCGGCGCAGCACTTTGACCCGGTTCTGCAATTTGTAACAGTGCCATGTTGGTTCCTGTAGCCGGACCCGCCGCCGCGTATTGTTAACCGAGCAGCCGATCTTCGATTCGTTCGATTTCTTGTTTGAGTTTGACGAGAAATTTGAGCTTACGAACCAGTATCGCAGCGGTTTCCCAATGCGCACCGTTCAAGGCGTCTTTCAATTCAATCAATAGTGATTGATGGATCGCCACCGTCTTCTCTTCGAAGTCAAACAACAATACATCTGGCTCATTGCTGTCTGCAATATCTTCTAGCTCTTCGCGCATTTCCATTTGCTGCATCAAAAACTCAGGATCTTGCATGGTTTGGGTTTCGTCACGCAATTCTAACCCATTCAGCGCTAGCAGGTATTCTGCACGCCTGACGGGATCACTGAGGGTTTGGTAAGCATCATTGATTTGAGCCGCTTTCTGAACGGCGAGCAGGCGCTCTTGTTCTGATGCTGTGGCAAATTTGTCTGGATGAAAGCGTCGCTGAAGTTCGCGAAACTGTAAAGAAAGAGAGCTACCATCCAGCTCAAACTGAGATGATAGCCCGAATAGTTCGAAATGATTCATTTCAACTCACGTGTTAAACGTTAAAGCTTTCGCCGCAACCACACTCACTGCTGACGTTAGGGTTGTTGAACTGGAAGCCTTCGTTCAACCCTTCTTTTGCAAAGTCCAGCTCAGTGCCGTCGAGATACAGCATGCTTTTACTGTCGACAATCACCTTCACACCTTTCTCTTCAAAGACGTGGTCTTCTTCTTCGAGATCATCGACAAACTCCAGTACGTAAGCCATACCAGAACAGCCAGAAGTGCGAACACCTAGGCGCAGCCCAAGGCCTTTGCCTCGGCTTTCAAGAAAAGAGCGAACGCGTGATGCGGCCGCTTCTGTCATCGTTATGGCCATAGATACACCAACCTTTTACGTATTAAGCTTCGTGTTTCTTTTTGTAATCACTCACTGCTGCTTTGATGGCATCTTCCGCCAAAATTGAGCAGTGTACTTTTACAGGTGGCAGTTCAAGTTCTTCCGCGATTTCAGCGTTTTTGATCGCTGCTGCTTCGTCAAGCGACTTGCCTTTTACCCACTCAGTAACCAGTGAGCTTGAGGCGATAGCAGAACCACAACCATAGGTTTTAAACTTCGCATCTTCGATGATGCCTTGTTCGTTGACCTTGATTTGAAGTTTCATCACGTCACCACATGCTGGTGCGCCAACCATGCCACTACCAATGCTCGGATCATTCTTGTCGAATGCACCAACGTTGCGTGGGTTTTCATAGTGATCGATTACTTTTTCGCTGTAAGCCATGATCTGTTCCTCGAAATCCTGAGACCGCTTAGTGGTGCGCCCACTCAACAGTGTTTAAATCAATACCTTCTTTGTACATATCCCAAAGAGGTGACATTTCACGCAGCTTGATAACCGCTTTACGAACCTGCTCGATGGCGTGGTCAACTTCTTCTTCTGTCGTGAAACGACCGAAAGAGAAGCGAATTGAGCTATGCGCCAATTCGTCATTCAGGCCCAATGCACGCAATACATAAGAAGGCTCAAGACTCGCTGATGTACATGCCGAACCCGATGATACCGCCAAATCTTTCAGCGCCATCAGCAGTGATTCACCTTCAACAAAGGCGAAGCTAATGTTCAAGTTTGCAGCAACACGTTGCTCAAGATCGCCGTTCACGTAAACCGCTTCAAGATCTTTCACACCGTCATAAAAACGGTTACGCAGTGCCAGTGCATGCGCTTGGTCTTTTTCTAAATCTTCTTTCGCGATGCGGAATGCGACACCCATGCCCACGATTTGGTGCGTTGGCAATGTGCCTGAACGCATACCACGCTCGTGACCACCGCCGTGCATTTGCGCTTCTAGGCGAATACGTGGCTTACGACGAACATACAAAGCACCAATTCCTTTAGGACCGTAGGCTTTGTGTGCACTCATCGAAATAAGGTCAACTTTGATTTCCTGCGTATCTAGCGGCAATTTACCGATAGATTGTGCAGCATCAACGTGGAATACCACTTTACGCTCACGACACAATTCGCCAATGGCAGCGATATCTTGGATCACGCCGATTTCGTTGTTCACATGCATGAGTGAAACAAGCACAGTGTCTTCACGCATGGCATCTGCCAATTTGTTCAGATCGATAATGCCGTTTGATTCTGGCTCAAGGTACGTCACCTCATACCCTTCACGCTCAAGTTGGCGGCAAGGGTCAAGCACCGCTTTGTGCTCTGTTTTACAGGTGATGATGTGTTTGCCTTTCTTGCTGTAGAAATGTGCAACACCTTTAATCGCCAGGTTGTCAGACTCAGTAGCACCAGAAGTGAATACGATTTCACGCGGGTCTGCGTTCAGATAATTCGCGATATCTTCACGTGCAGTATCAACCGCTTCTTCTGCCTGCCAACCAAAACGGTGCGAGCGAGATGCAGGGTTACCGAATACGCCATCCAGCGTTAGGTGCTGCATCATTACTTCAGCAACACGCGGATCGACCGGGCATGTGGCTGAATAGTCAAAATAAATTGGCAATTTCATTTGTATCTCCAAGTACTCCGGTACGGCTAATCAAGAGCGAAAATTCACACCCAGTGCGCTTGTTGGGTTTTCACTGCTACTGGAGTTTAAGCCATGTCTAACAATTGTTGACGAATCAAGCGATGAGTCTTGACGACCTGCCACCTGCTTAACTTCGTTATCTTGCATCAACTCGCCGAGCGAGATGTCATTTAAAAAACTGCTAATGCGTGAACTAAGATCACGCCATAGTGTGTGTGTCAGGCAGCGTGTTCCGCCTTGGCAATCGCCTTTACCTTGACACTTGGTGGCATCAACGGACTCATCAACCGCCGCGATAACCATGCCAACGGCAATATCGTTAGCATCCACACCTAGACGGTAGCCACCGCCTGGTCCACGTACGCTAGACACAAGGCCTGCTTTACGAAGACGGGAAAATAGTTGCTCAAGATAAGACAGAGAAATCCCTTGACGCTCTGAAATATCAGCAAGAGGCACAGGGCCCATTTCTGAATGTAATGCGACATCCAACATCGCAGTTACGGCATATCTACCTTTAGAAGTCAGTCTCATAACACTCTACCTTTGAGTAACAATGAGACAATCTTGACATACCTGACAAAAACGGTCAAGTATTTACCTGAGTGTTTTAGTCAGGTTTTTAACCCTTAATAAAAGAAGGTTATTTTGACGACGCTTTCGCTGCTTGTTCGACGGAAGAAAGCACACCACGAAGAATGTTTAACTCTTGGCTTTCAGGTCTTGCGCGATTAAATAGACGTCTTAATTTGGTCATCACCATGCCTGGGTGCTGCTTGTTGATAAAGCCCGTTTTATCCAATACCGTTTCTAGGTGCGCGTAAAAACGCTCTAGATCTTCCGCCAATGGATACGCTTCCTCTTTTATTTCGCCTTTGTATGCTTCGCTGTCTAACCACGCCATGCGCGTTTCGTAACAAAGGGTTTGCACCGCCATGGCCAAGTTCAGTGAACTGTATTCTGGGTTTGCAGGAATCGCCACGTGGTAGTTACACGCTTGAAGCTCTTCATTTGATAAACCTGTACGCTCACGACCAAATACAAAGGCAACGGGGTGCTGGGTAGATTCTTCAATAGCTTTAATGCCACTTTCGCGAGAATCCAACATTGGCCAATCTAACGTACGGCTGCGGGCACTCGTCCCGATCACCAAGCCACAGTCAGCAACGGCTTCTTCCACGGTATTCACAATGCGCGCATTATTCGCGATATCACTTGCGCCCGCTGCTAATGCAATGGCCTGCCCGTCAACACTGCACTCTGGTGCCACCAAGACTAAATTTGTCAGTCCCATGACTTTCATTGCGCGCGCTGCCGAACCAATGTTGCCTGAATGCGATGTGCCAACAAGCACAATTCGAATATTTTCTAACATTTAGAAACCACTGCATACTGTCGAAGAAATTAAGCCGCCGGATTCTATCATATTGGTATCAAAGATGGGCCGCTTTTGGCGTGACAAGAACAGCGAGCGAGCAAAAAATAACCACTTCCCTTTTTATGTAGCTCTGATATACTCGCCGCCGCTTTCCGTTCTTTAACATCCGTTGGGAAATTTGTATGCATCCTATGCTAAACATTGCCATTCGCGCTGCGCGAAAGGCTGGCGACTTTATCGCTAAATCTGCTGAAAACCCTGATAACGTCGAAGCGTCTCAAAAAGGCACTAATGACTTCGTTACCAATATCGATACTTCTGCTGAGCACATTGTTATCGATGTAATCAAGAAATCTTACCCTGACCACAGCATCGTTTCTGAAGAAGCGGGCGTTATCTCAGGTAAAGATGCTGATTACCAATGGATCATCGACCCACTGGATGGCACCACCAACTTCGTAAAAGGCATTCCACACTTCTCTGTGTCTATCGCTCTGCGTATTAAAGGCCGTACTGAAGTTGCGTGTGTTTACGACCCAATCCGTAACGAACTGTTCTCTGCACAACGCGGTGCCGGCGCACAGCTAAACAGCAAGCGTATTCGTGTAAACAGCCCGAAAGACCTCAACGGTACTATCCTAGCGACAGGCTTCCCATACAAAGCAAAACAACACTCTGAAGGCTTCATGAAAGTCGTTAGTGCACTGTTCGTTGATTGCGCAGACTTCCGTCGTACGGGTTCTGCAGCACTTGACCTTTGCTACGTTGCAGCGGGTCGTTTCGACGGTTTCTTCGAGCTAGGCTTGAAACCTTGGGACATGGCCGCGGGTGAACTGATCGCTCGTGAAGCAGGCGCACTGTGCACCGACTTCTCTGGCGCAACAGATTACATGCAGACGGGCAACATCGTGTCTGCAAGCCCTAAAGTACTGAAAGGTATTTTGGCGAAAGTTCGCGACAACGCGAACGAAGCAATGAAGAAATAAGGTTCGTTAGAATCGAAAAAAACGGCGTCCCTCGGGGCGCCGTTTTTGTTTGGGGGCAAGATACGAGATACGATTTTGGCAAGTTGGTCAAAGCCGTCAGAGACTGTAACTAATTTTGTGTAACTGGCTATCACACCATACTCTAATGAGAGT
>JBELME010000013.1:0-35341 GCA_042096095.1 Enterovibrio sp. | reverse complement strand
TTGAGCGATTTCTCTTTAAGAAGTCGTTCTCCGTGTCAGTGAGGCGGCATTATAGGGATGTCTCAGATCTTGGCAAGGGCTTTTGCATGGTTTTTTATGAAAAACGGCGCGTTCGCTCAGCAATTAACCAAACAGGGGTACTAAGACGAAACATTGGCGATGAATTGCACTATTTTTCGCATCCATATAGGCTGGAATGCTAATAATCCTTTAGGACATAACAAATGCAAACAGTACTTCGAAGCTATAAGGGCATCTTCCCTAACGTTGGTGAGCGCGTATATCTAGACCCAACATCTGTGATGGTGGGAGACATTACCCTTGGTGATGATGTGAGTATTTGGCCTTTAGTTGCTGCACGTGGCGATGTAAACCACATCATTATTGGTGACCGATCTAACATTCAAGATGGCTCAGTGCTGCATGTCACCCATAAAAATAAAGACAACCCTGAAGGTTACCCGCTCATTATTGGTAAAGACGTCACCGTTGGGCACAAGGTGATGCTGCATGGCTGTGTGATTGGTGATCGCGTATTGGTTGGAATGGGGGCCATCGTTTTGGACGGTGCGGTTATTGAAAACGATGTAATGATTGGAGCAGGCAGTCTCGTTCCGCCAGGTAAGCGACTCGAATCAGGTTTTCTCTATGTGGGAAGCCCTGTAAAGCAAGCCCGGCCACTAAAAGAAGCAGAGCGAGCATTTTTGCAAAAATCGTCTGACAACTATGTCGCGACAAAGAATGACTACATTGCTGAGGGTTAACGCACCCAGATCTCACCCTGCTCATTGAAGTTCTCCTCCTCAATGGCTTCTTCTGCAAGGTCTTCGAAGTCAAAGCGATGCTGGTCAAACGCTGCCAGTATCGCTTCATCTTCTATTACTGCTTCATGTTGACGCTTTCGAATATCATCTATCGATACATAGCAAACAATCAGCGCCCCTGACTGCTGGGCGTGAAAACAAACGGCATGTTTGTCTTTATCTATGTCTTGATGATCAGGAAATAAAATATGTTGGTTCATGGTTACTCGGCAAGGTTACGGCGAAGTTCCCTTAGCACCTGACCTGTTCCCGGTTTGATGCCACGCCAAATAGTAAAACTTTCCGCTGCTTGTCCCACCAGCATACCTAACCCATCAATCACACGGGCAGCGCCCTGCTCTTTCGCCCATTGATTACTGCTGGTGAGGCCAGAACCATACACCATGTCGTACACCGTACTTTTCTGGTGGATGACTGTCGCTGGAATATTGGGATGCTCGCCGGACAGGCTGGCGGACGTTGAATTGATAATGATATCAAATTCACTCTCCCCCAAAGCATCAAAGGACGCCGCGGCAACATTTCCGTATTCCGCAAACAAAGCCGCCAAGGTTTCAGCTTTGCTAACCGTTCGATTGGCAATCACTAACGAGCGAGGGTTGTGCTTGAGCAAAGGAAGAACCACACCGCGCGCAGCACCACCCGCACCTAGTAGGAGGACATTAGCATCCTCCAATTGCACATGATGATTAAGAAGATCCTGAACGAGCCCCTCTCCATCCGTGTTGTCGCCCAGAATGCCGCCATCATCCAGCTTCTTAAGCGTATTAACAGCACCTGCTAAGCGAGCACGCTCGGTAAGCATGGTCGCCATGGCATATGCATCTTCTTTAAATGGCACGGTGACATTACAGCCTCGCCCACCATTTGCGAAAAATACATCCATGGCTTCATTGAACCCGCCAATGGGTGCTTGCAAGGTTTCATATGACATAACCTGCCCTGTCTGACGCGCAAACAAGGTGTGTATAAAAGGGGACTTGCTATGTGAAATCGGATTCCCGACAACGACGTATTTATCCATTGACCTGCTGAACCTTACCAATCCCTTGGCGTTAAATAATCTTTATAGAGTCTTGCTTCAGGAGAGCCATCTTCAGGCTCGAATCCATATTCCCATCTCACTAGTGGCGGCATGGACATTAAAATTGACTCTGTTCGACCACCGCTTTGAAGGCCAAACAAGGTGCCGCGATCATACACCAAGTTAAACTCGACATACCGACCGCGACGATAAAGCTGGAACTGACGCTCATGCTCTGAGAACACCTTGCCCTTCCGTTTTTGAACAATAGGCAGGTAAGCATCTAGAAACCCTTCACCGACAGCCTTTATGTAGTTAAAGGATGTGTTGAATCCCCATGCATTCAGATCATCAAAGAACAGGCCACCAACGCCACGGGTTTCATTTCGATGCGGAAGGAAGAAATACCGATCACACCATGCTTTGTGCTCCGCATAAACGGCGTCACCGAACGGCTGACAAATCGCCTTCGCAGTATTGTGCCAATGAAGGCAATCTTCTTCGACAGGATAGAAAGGGGTGAGGTCAAACCCGCCACCAAACCACCAAACTGGGGCTTCACCTTCTTTTTCAGCGATGAAGAAACGAACATTGGCATGAGACGTTGGAATGTGTGGGTTTTTCGGGTGAACCACCAAAGACACCCCCATGGCTTCAAAGCTGCGTCCAGCAAGCTCAGGTCGATGCGCCGTTGCTGAGCCCGGCATCTTATCGCCAAACACGTGCGAGAAATTCACACCAGCTTGTTCAAAGACGGCACCATCACGCAAAACACGGCTGCGACCACCGCCACCCGCCTCTCGCTCCCATGCATCTTCCACAAACGCAGCAGCGCCGTCTTCATGCGATAACGCATCACAAATACGGTCTTGCAACGAAAGTAGGAAACGTTTTACGGCATCTTTATCGACTGGCTGGGTGTGGTCTTGCACAGGAGTTCCTTCTAATTCCAACGATTTTACTTAACCTTGTCGAAGCACCTTACCAGAACGTGCATCGCGGATCTCGGTTGGCCTCTCAAGACCACCCGTTTTTCCTTCTAAAATACAGGCAACACGATCGCCAAGTTGTGCATCAACCTCTTCAACTGAACGGCACGGCGCTTCACCACTCAAATTTGCACTGGTTGAGGTGATAGGCTTACCAAACGCGTTACACAGCGATTGAACATTAGGGTGGTCAGACACGCGCACCGCAACCGTATCAAACTGTCCGGTGACCCAATCCGTGATTTTCTGGCCGGCAGGCATCACCCACGTCACAGGGCCAGGCCAACTCGCCAACACGTCTGCTTTCGTTTCTTCACTCAATAAGCGCATGTCGATGTACCCTTCAAGTTGGGCAAGGTCGGCAGCAATTAAGATCAGCCCTTTTGCGCGATCACGCTCTTTTACATCCAGTAGGGCTTGAATAGCCTGCGCATTATCAGGATCACACCCGACACCAAACACACCTTCCGTTGGGTAGGCAATTACACCCCCCTGAGACAGGGCTTTTACACATTGCTCAACGTTGGCCAATGTTCTTCTCCGCATTTTCTTCTTACGCTTTCGCATACTATGACGAATTAAGCGTGGCTGACTCAACAATTTTGTCACACTTAGAAACACACTGGATAGTTTTCGCAAGAAAGTAAAAACATCCTGTTTCGCGAGAAATGCATCGACGCAAACGTTTTCCTTGTGATTTTTTACCGATATAATGGCGCGCAATTTCACGTCATAAAGACGACAGTGAGTACATGGCAGTTACAGGAGCAGTTATGAAAGTCGGCATCATCATGGGTTCAAAATCAGATTGGCCAACCATGAAAAACGCAGCGGATATGCTTGAGCATTTCGGCATCGCGTACGAAACAAAAGTGGTTTCCGCACACCGCACTCCTCAACTGCTTGCAGAATATGCCAGCAACGCTGCATCTCAAGGCATCAAAGTGATCATCGCGGGCGCAGGTGGTGCTGCGCACCTTCCTGGCATGACAGCCGCATTCACCAGCCTGCCTGTGTTAGGTGTTCCAGTGCAATCTAAAGCCCTTAAAGGCATGGATTCCTTACTGTCTATCGTACAAATGCCAAAAGGCGTTGCGGTCGGCACCCTTGCCATTGGCGATGCTGGCGCTGCAAATGCTGGCCTACTTGCTGCACAAATTCTTGCGACGGGAGATGACGAACTACTGACTAAGATCGACACTTTCCGTCAGAACCAAACCGACACAGTATTGGCACACCCAGACCCATCGGTAGAGTAATCATGAATGTATTGGTACTTGGCGCAGGGCAGCTAGCGCGCATGATGGCACTCGCAGGCGCACCATTAAATCTCACGATCAGTGCGTATGATGTTCGTTCAGGCAACGTCGTTCACCCTGTGACGTTAGAAGTGCTTGGCCATGGATTAGAAAACGGTATCGCAAACGCAGACGTCATTACCGCAGAATTTGAACACATTGCCCCTGATGTACTTCGCCTTTGCCAAGAAAGCGGAAAGTTCTACCCAGGTGAAGAGGCCATTTTAACCGGTGGTGATCGCCGCAAAGAAAAAGCCTTACTGGATAAAGCGCGCGTTAATAACGCCCGTTACCAAGTCATCGAAACCCGCGCGGACTTTGATAAAGCCGTTGAGCGCATTGGTTTGCCGATGATCTTGAAAAGCGCGTTGGATGGGTACGACGGAAAAGGTCAATGGCGACTAAAATCCGCCGACCAAGCCGATGACGTATGGCAGGACATCGAAGCCTTCCTGACCGCGTCTCATCAAGCAGACCGCCAATGCGTTATCGCCGAAGAGTTTGTTCGCTTTGATCGCGAGGTATCACTGATTGGTGCTCGTGGACAAGATGGTAGCCTTGCCATTTATCCCCTCACAGAAAACATTCACACCGATGGTATTCTGAGTGTGTCCGTTTCTGCCAATGAGAACGCTGCACTGCAAGCACAAGCTGAATCGATGTTTGACGCAGTTGCATCCGCGCTCGACTACATCGGCGTGCTGGCCATCGAGTTCTTCGACGTGAATGGCACACTGATGGTAAATGAAATCGCACCGCGCGTTCATAACTCAGGCCATTGGACACAACAAGGCGCCGATGTTTGCCAGTTTGAAAACCACCTTCGCGCCGTATGTGGTTTGCCATTAGGCAGCGCAAAACGCGTTCGTCCGACAGCAATGATTAATATCATTGGTGAAGTCACCGTACCCAGCAGCATCATGCCTTTGGCTCACGTACATTGGTATGACAAAGCGCCACGACCTGGCCGAAAGATTGGTCATATCAACGTGTGCGCCAGTTTGCAGAGCGAATTAGGTGAACAGCTAAAAGTGCTGTCTGCCCACTTATCAGGTGATGAGTTCCCTGCATTGCTAGAAGCGGCTGAAAAGCTGAACCAATAGGCATAACCCACCTCCGTCTAGTACATACAAAAAAAGCCGCGAAAGCGGCTTTTCTTTTATCTTAGCGCCCTCTCTGGGCAATAAGTCATCAACCTTGTTTATGCTGACATTTTTTGCTCGCGCACACTTTCACCACGCCCGAAGCAGTTTGCTTTTCAAGCAATAGCGCGAACCCACACACTTCACAGCACCCTTTGATGGGTTTAAGGTTCACCGCGAACTTACACTTAGGGTAAGCGTCACATGCATAAAACGCTTTGCCAAAACGCGATTTTTTCTCGTGAAGTTTGCCTTTGCCACACTCGGGGCAAGCCACCTCAACCCCTTCAGTGACTGGCTCTTGATCACGCTTTTCAATGTGCTGGCATTCAGGGTACGCCGAACAGCCAATGAACATGCCAAAACGCCCTTGGCGAAGCACCAATTCATTGCCGCATTCGGGGCAAGGTAACCCCAGCTCTTTTACAACATGACCATCATTGTGATGAAGCGATTCAACAAAATCACAGGCAGGGTAGCCCGTGCACGCCTTAAATGGCCCGCGTTTGCTGTGCTTAATAACAAGAACGCTGCCACATTTAGGGCAGCGTTCTTCTTTATCTAGTGCGTGCTCATGCGCACTAAACAGTGATTCGTCTATTTTTCCAGCCAAAACAGCTTCGCCTCAAACGGACTGACAGTGAAAATATTAATGAAGATATTCATCTTCGGCTGTGCAGTAGAGTAGCTCTTCCATTTGGTCATACGCACGTTCGTTGCCCGGCACATTAAAGAGCACCATCAAGATCACCCACTTGAGGTCATCTAACGCGAACTCTTGTGTTTCAAGCTCCATCACACGATCAATTACCATCTCACGCGTTTCTGGGTTCAATACACTAATTTGCTCAAGGAAAATCAAGAAGCCGCGGCTCTCTGTATCCAAACGATCCATTTCTTGCGGCGTAAAAATACGCACCGACGTCAACGCGCTTCCTGTTAGGTAAGGCGTTTTATCTGCATCTTGCAATAGCGCCAGCTTTTCGAGCCAATCTAACGCTTTGTAGATATCTTCCTGATGAAAACCTGCTCGTAGAAGCTCATCAGCCAATTCGTCCTGATCTACCATCAATTCCGCATCGCTGTGGATATAGGTTTCGAACAGATACATTAGGATGTCCATCATGGCTAGCCCCTCCTCGTTCTAACATAGCCACCGGGCACTGCTGTAACCAGCCCCTGAAGCTCCAGTTCTAATAACTTCATCATTATTTCGTGAACGGGTTGATCGCAGATTTCTGCAAGCACATCGACACACCTTATCTCATTTCCTACGTTAGCCAACACTTCCGGAAATGGCAATTCTTCTTGCAAAACTTGAGCCTGCTCGATGTCCAACTGGTGATTAATTGCACAGCCTGCCAATGCCGTAACTTGCTCGAGAATATCTTCGACCGTTTCGACCAATAATGCGCCTTGCTTAATCAACCCATTGCTACCACGGGCATTGGGGTTATGTATTGATCCCGGTAAGGCAAAAACCTCTCTGCCTTGTTCAAGTGCAAGGCGTGCCGTGATTAACGAGCCGCTTTTCAACGCAGCTTCCACCACCAGCACACCTGTAGAGAGACCGCTAATAATGCGATTTCGTCTCGGGAAAAATGCAGGTTTTGGGGGTGACCATGGCCAAAGCTCTGAAACCAAAGCGCCATTTTCTTTGACGTCTTTGGCTAAATCACGATGACGAGAGGGGTAAACCTTCTCTAAACCCGAACCGAGTACCGCGACCGTTTTACCTTGCCCGTCCAGCGCACCTCGATGTGCACGACCATCAATACCCAATGCTAATCCACTGGTCACCACCACATCATGCTTGGCAAGCTCTTCGGCGAACTCCCTCGCCAACGCTAACCCTTCTTGGCTGGCATGACGACTTCCCACCATCGCAATCTGCGGTGCTGTAAGTATATGGGGATCCCCTTCCACAAATAAAAGAGGTGGTGCGGAAGCGATTTGTTTGAGTAAGAAAGGATAGTGCGGGTCGGACAAAGACAAGATGTGTCTATCTGGTGCGTCACACCATGCTAAACATCTGTCGATAATAGAAAAATCAGGATGGCGTAACGCCGTTATTTGATCGGGTTTAAACCCAATTGCGGAGAGTTCTACATCTGTTAATTCAAGCAGTTTCTCTGGCGGATATTTACTGATGATTTTGCTTACTGCGCTGCCACCCAATTTCGGGACGGCAGCCAGTCGAAGCCAAGATTCAAGCACTTTGCTCATCAGATCCGTTATGACCCGCCAGCAGAAATGATGTTCATGTTTGAGGACAACGGCTGCTCAGCATCAACCACCATCGCCAAACTAAAGTGCGGATAGCTTCGGATCACCAATAGTGTACCGGCATGCTGATCGGGCAATATCGTCACGATAGAATCAGCAGCGTTATCAATATCAGAATCGTATCTCATGTTGCCTTTGGCGCCTTTCAAAGCCGCTCCTTGCATCAATACAGACAATGCATGTCCCGCACCCAACCCGTCGGTTTCCCCTCTGTCGACTACCACGATTTGGCGAAGGCCAACATATTTGCTGCCGTAAAGGTGCCCTACCAAATTGCCCGCGATATCAGCAGGTGCTGCATGAGGCTGGAATATTTCACCAGTTCGCGCACCGAGTGAAGGAAGAAGGATGTCGTTTGGTTTGACCTCTTGAGATTGACGAACCAGTTTCAGCTCGGCGAGCTCATCAAGGTTTCTCACTAAACGCGCTTCAGCCACTTTCTTCAAACTGATCATGGTGGCGGTCTCTTCACCCACTTGGCGATCAAACGTCGTGACAGGTCGGTAAATAAACCATTCACCATGGTCGAGGGCTGTATCAACATAGAAAGGCGTTTTGGTAGTGAGATAACTCCACCCTTTCTGGCTACCAAGCACACGCGGTGCCATCTTCACTTCCGCCGCCCCCATGAGGGTGTCATACGTTAAGTGTTGTTTAAGAATATTGGTAGAAACACCGCTGATCGGCGTTGTATCGCCATTGTTCACGCCCTTTCGCGTCAATATGGGTTGGCCATCTTGCCATGAAAGACGAAGCTCATCCCCCGGATAAATCAGGTGGGGATTTTCAATATCAGGGTTTTGCTGCCAGAGTGCGGGCCAATGCCAAGGCTTGTCTAAATACAATCCCGCAATGTCCCACAAGGTATCACCTTTGCGCACCGTATAAGCATCGGGCGCACCCTCTGAAACGCTGATCACATTCGCCATGGATGTCGCAGACAACATGCCTGCGACACAGACTATGATTAGCTTTTTAAACATCCCATGTCTCCAAAAGCGTACTTTACGTTTGGATGCTGTCATTTGAATTGCAAAATGTCTAGAATTAGCCCAATTACCGAAGCCGGATACGGCGCAGTTCAATATATTTAAGAGACGTTTATGAGTGTATTACAGGTTTTGACCTTCCCGGACGATCGCCTACGCACGGTGGCGAAGCCGGTAGAGAGCGTCACACCAGAGATCCAAACGATTGTCGATGACATGCTAGAAACCATGTACGACGAAGAAGGCATTGGTCTGGCAGCGACGCAAGTCGACATTCACCAACGTATTGTCGTGATTGATATTTCTGATAGCCGTGAAGAGCCAATGGTTCTGATCAACCCAGAAATTATCGAAAAGCGTGGCGAAGATGGCATCGAAGAAGGGTGCCTATCCGTCCCTGGCGCGCGTGCGCTTGTGCCGCGTGCATCAGCAGTGACCGTGAAGGCACTTGACCGTGATGGCAACGCATACCAATTCGACGCTGATGACCTTCTGGCAATCTGTGTACAACACGAACTTGACCACCTAGAAGGCAAATTGTTCGTTGATTACCTGTCGCCTTTGAAGCAACAGCGCATCAAACAGAAGCTCGAAAAAATCAAACGCGCCAACCAAAAAACCAGCTGAGGTTTCCTTGAGCCAATCACTACGTATTGTATTTGCCGGTACGCCGGATTTCGCCGCCCGTCATATGGCGGCGTTGTTGTCTTCACACCATGACGTGGTTGCGGCTTACACCCAACCTGACCGCCCTGCAGGGCGTGGTAAAAAGCTAACAGCAAGCCCAGTGAAAATGCTGGCGCTTGAAAATGATATTCCGGTTTATCAGCCAGCCAGCTTGAAGTCAGAAGACGCGCAGCAAGAACTGGCCGCCATTGATGCTGACATCATGGTGGTGGTGGCGTACGGCCTTCTGTTACCAAAAGCGGTATTGGATACGCCGCGCTTAGGTTGTATCAACGTGCATGGTTCTATCCTTCCTCGCTGGCGCGGGGCTGCGCCTATTCAACGTGCAATTTGGGCGGGCGATGAGGAAACAGGCGTCACCATCATGCAGATGGATGAAGGCTTGGATACCGGCGATATGCTAAAAATCGCAACCCTGAGCATTGATACGAAGGAAACCAGTGCCACGCTATATGAGCGTCTTGCTGAACTGGGGCCTGATGCATTGGTAGATTGCCTAGACGATATCGCTGCAGGTCTTGCCATTGCTGAAAAGCAAGATGACGCACTGGCTAACTATGCGAAAAAGCTAAGCAAAGAAGAAGCCTTGGTTGATTGGCGCTTGACGGCGGTTGAACTTGAGCGCTGCATTCGCGCGTTCAACCCATGGCCAATGAGCTACTTCACGCTGACCGCGAACGACACCGAGCACAACATCAAAGTATGGGATGCCGAGGTCGACGCAGAACAAAGCGACAAAGCCCCTGGCACCATTTTATCTGCGGATAAAACGGGCATTCGCGTGGCAACAGGTGAGGGCGTACTGCGCCTAACCTCGATTCAGCCTCCAGGCAAAAAAGCCATGGGTGCGGCGGACATTCTAAACTCCCGCCGAGAATGGTTTGAACCTGGCAAAACCCTGTAATCGAGAGGCCAGCTTGCTGGCCTTTTTTAGTCGCAAGAAACACAATTTCGTTGTTCGCCACATACCGCGCACAACCCCCTGACGAAGGTACCTTCATGAACGTAAGAGCTGTCGCTGCACAGGTTATCTATCAGGTAGTTGACCAAGGACAATCACTGTCTGCGGCTCTGCCACCGGCTCAGCAAAAAGTCGCCCCGCGCGATGGCGCGCTGCTGCAAGAGATCTGCTACGGCGTCCTGCGCTGGTTGCCTCGCCTTGAATCCATCACCCAAAGCCTGATGGACAAGCCGCTGAAAGGCAAACAACGCGTCTTCCACCATTTGATTTTGGTGGGTCTTTACCAAATTGCGTTCATGCGAATTCCTCCGCACGCCGCCGTTGCTGAAACTGTTGATGCCACCAAAGTGCTGAAAAAACCGCAACTTCGTGGGTTGGTCAATGCCGTGCTTCGCAGCTACCAGCGCAACCAAGAAAATCTTGATGCCGCTGCTGTCTCTCACGATGCAGGAAAATACGGTCATCCGGGTTGGTTGTTGAAATTGCTGCAAAACGCGTATCCCGAGCAATGGGAGCAGGTTGTCGATGCGAACCACCAGAAAGCACCAATGTGGCTACGCGTAAACCGCACGCATCATACCCGCGACAGCTACCGCGCCCTGTTGACAGAGAACGGCATAGAAACAGAGATCCATTCAGAAGCACAAGATGCCCTCAAGCTTGCATCACCTTGTGATGTGACGGCATTGCCGGGATTTGCTGACGGTTGGGTGTCCGTTCAAGACGCTGCCGCGCAACTTTCTGTGGATTATCTGCAGCCGCAATCTGGCGAACTGATTCTGGATTGCTGCGCCGCGCCGGGCGGGAAAACCTGCCATATTCTTGAACACAAAGCAGATGCAAACGTGGTGGCTATGGATGTGGATGCAACGCGTTTAACCCGTGTGGAAGAAAACCTCGCGCGTTTGAACCTCAACGCAAAGGTGATTTGCGGCGATGCGCGTCATCCGAGCGAATGGTGGCAGGGCGAACAGTTTGATCGTATTCTGCTCGACGCCCCATGCTCTGCAACGGGTGTGATCCGTCGTCACCCAGATATCAAATGGTTACGCCGCGCCGACGACATCGCGCAGCTTGTGTCACTTCAGTCAGAAATTATTGATGCAATGTGGGCACAACTGAAACCGGGTGGTACGCTGGTGTATGCGACATGTTCAATTACGCCACAGGAAAATGGCCTGCAAGTGGCAGCATTCCTCGCGCGCACGAGCGATGCGACATTGGAGACCGGCTCGCCGGACGCACCGGGTCGCCAGATTCTTCCAGGACAAGAAAACATGGACGGTTTCTATTACGCCGTGATCAAAAAATCAGCCTGATATTCATGCTGAAGTATCACATCGAGTAGTGCCAAATTGTAGGTGGCCGTTGTGCCACCTACCATAACAAGTAGAAACGAACCGAGGTTCACGCAGACGTTATGAAAATTATCATCTTGGGGGCTGGACAGGTCGGCGGCACATTGGCCGAAAATCTGGTTGGCGAAAACAATGACATTACCATCGTCGATAAGAACCCCGAGCGCCTCAGAGAGCTGCAAGACAAATACGATCTACGGGTGGTAACCGGTTACGCCAGTCACCCCTCCACACTTCTCGAAGCGGGCGCTCAAGACGCCGACATGCTGGTTGCCGTCACCAACTCTGACGAAACCAACATGATTGCTTGCCAAGTTGCCTTCACGCTTTATAACACCCCAAACCGCGTCGCGCGGATCCGAAGCCCAGAATATCTCGCCGCCAAAGAACAATTGTTCCAGACCGATGCCTGTCCGGTCGATCACCTGATCGCCCCAGAAGAGCTGGTCACGCGCTATATCCACCGCTTGATTGAATACCCGGGTGCATTGCAGGTGGTTAACTTCGCCGATAACAAAGTCGGTCTGGTCGCAGTTAAAGCCTACTACGGCGGACCCTTGGTGGGGAACGCGCTATCTGCACTGCGTGAGCACATGCCGCATGTGGATACACGCGTGGCGGCTATCTTCCGTCGCGACCGCCCGATTCGCCCGCAAGGCACCACCATCATCGAAGCCGATGATGAAGTGTTCTTCGTGGCCGCCAGCAACCATATTCGCTCGGTGATGAGTGAACTACAACGCCTTGAGAAGCCTTACAAACGCATCATGATTGTCGGCGGCGGTAACATCGGTGCAGGCCTCGCGAGAAGCCTAGAGCGCTCATACAGCGTGAAACTGATAGAGCGCAACCCACGACGTGCTGAGCAATTGTCTGAAATCCTCGAGAACACCATTGTGTTCTGTGGCGACGCATCAGACCAAGAGCTGTTGAGCGAAGAACATATCGATCAGATTGATGTATTCATTGCCGTCACCAACGAAGATGAAGCCAACATCATGTCTGCCATGCTGGCAAAACGCCTAGGTGCGAAAAAAGCCATGGTGCTGATCCAGCGCGGCGCATACGTTGACCTTGTGCAAGGTGGTGTGATTGATGTGGCGATTTCGCCGCAGCAAGCCACGATCTCCGCGCTACTTACCCATGTCCGTAAAGCAGACATCGTCAACGTATCATCGCTGCGCCGTGGGGCTGCAGAGGCCATTGAAGCCATTGCACACGGCGATGCCAGCACATCAAAAGTGGTCGGACGCGCCATTGGCGACATTAAGTTGCCCGCCGGCACCACGATTGGCGCAATCGTAAGGGAAGAGGAAGTCCTGATTGCACACGATAAAACCGTTATTCAGCAAGATGACCACGTGGTGATGTTCTTGGTGGATAAGAAATACATCCCTGATGTAGAGCGACTCTTCCAACCGAGTCCTTTCTTCCTCTAGGACGAACCGTGTCTTATGGTCAATTTACAACCTGTACTGTTCGTGATCGGGCTGGTCTTATCTAAGATCGCCCTTTTCATGTATGTCCCAACGCTTACCGCGTTTTTCACGGGTACGCCGGGATTTCTCGATTTTGGCTTGTCCGTGATTATCACGCATGTAGCCGCGTTTCTTTGTTTGTCCATTGGCAAGACGGATAACTTCCGCCTCAATGCGCGAGACATGTTCGTCATCACCACCATGGTGTGGTTGATTGCCAGTGCATTCGCCGCGTTGCCCTTCGTGTTTATCAATCACATCAGCTTCACCGATGCGTATTTTGAAACCATGTCCGGCATCACCACGACAGGCTCTACCGTGCTCAGTGGGCTTGATCAAATGGCGCCTGCCATCTTGTTCTGGCGATCCATATTGCAATGGTTGGGGGGCGTAGGCTTTATCGTGATGGGCGTAGCCATTTTGCCGTTCTTGAACGTCGGCGGGATGAAACTGTTCCAAACGGAATCCTCAGATTGGTCAGCAAAATCGAGCCCACGCACCAAGAACGTCGCCATCAGCATTATGAAGGTGTACCTGATCCTGTCAGGGCTTTGCTTTATCGCCTATTGGGCGACGGGCATGACGCCGTTTGAAGCGGTAAACCATGCGATGACGACGCTGTCTACGGGTGGTTTTTCAACGTCAGACAGTTCCATGAACCGCTTCAGTCACGCCGCACAATGGGTTGGCACCGTCTTCATGTTTGCAGGTGGCTTGCCGTTTCTGCTGTTGATGCAAGCACTCAGACGCAAAAGTCCGCACATGATTTTTGACGATGCTCAGGTGCGAGGGTTTACCTATTTGGTGCTCGCCACCTCAGCCATGGTGGCGATTTGGTTGGTACTTACCAAAGACTACGCCACCAGCGATGCCATTCGCGTGTCCATGTTCAACATTGTCTCTGTGGTGACCACGACAGGCTTTGGTTTGGATGACTTCACGGCATGGGGGCCTTTTGCCTCTGTGATTTTTGCGTTCATGCTGATTGTTGGCGGTTGCTCTGGCTCAACGGCAGGCGGCGCGAAAATATTCCGCTTCCAAGTTGCTCTCGCTCTGCTTCGCAAACACATACAGCAATTGGTTCACCCGTCAGGCGTATTTATTCAACGGTACAACGGCAGACCAGTGAACGAAGATATCGTCCGTTCAGTGGTGGCATTCGCCATCACCTACTTGATGACGATTTTGGTGGTTGCAATGATTTTGGCCGCAACAGGATTGGACGGCATTACCAGTTTGAGTGGTGCCATGACGGCTGTTGCCAACGTCGGCCCTGGCATGGGCACAGTCATTGGCCCCACAGGGAACTTTGCCAGCCTGTCAGATACGGCAAAGTGGGCATTGAGTATTGGTATGCTCATGGGACGCTTAGAAATACTGACGGTGTTGGTCTTACTTTTCCCCGCTTTCTGGCGAGATTGATCAGGCGTGATAAAAACAAGGAAAGCGAGCGGGTTTCACTCCTCGCTTTCTCGTTTTTTCGCTTTTTCGCTTTTTCGCTTTTTCGCTTTTTCGCTTTCTAAGAAGACTATACAGGCTGGACGTAGAAATAAATCGCCAAGAAATGCAGTACCGTGCCGCCTAAGACGAACAGGTGCCAAATCGCGTGGTTGTATGGAATCGAGCGTTTCACATAGAAAATCACGCCGAGCGAATACACCAAGCCCCCCGCCAACAACAACAGCAGTCCAGGTAGAGCAACCACTTGCGCCAGCTGATAAATCACCGCCAGTGATAACCAACCCATGGCGAGATAAATCACCAAAGACAGCTTCTTAAAGCGATAAACAAACGCGATTTTCAGCACCACGCCCACCAGCGCAATGCCCCAAATCAGCGCCATCAAGCCCGTCGCCAATGGCGTGCGTAGGCTGATCAACATAAAGGGGGTATAAGTGCCCGCGATCAGCAAGTAGATGGCGCAATGATCGAAGGTTTTTAGTGCACGTTTGGCGCTAGGATAAGGAATAGCGTGATAAAGCGTGGAGGCGAGATACAGCAAAATAATGCTCGCGCCATACACGCTATAACTCGCAATCGTCATGGCATCCGCATTCGCGTCGAGTGCTTTTAAGAGCAAAAGCACCAAGGCCACAATACCAAACACCACACCTAGCCCATGGCTAACGCTGCTTGCTATCTCTTCTTTGACGGAGTAATCAGGCCCTGCAGTCGTGCACGCTGTCATCGTAGAGTCATCCTTCTAAATCACCAACACAGCGAGTATGACACAACTCAGCGTACACGTGTACGCTTAAATTCACGTTATCTTTTGCAGCACATTGTTCAAGGCGTCTTCCACGTGTTCAACGCTGTTATCGAGTGAAACGTCCAACGAACGTTCAAGCTTATTTGCTCCCACAAAACGTCCTACCATGTCTCCCAATCCTTCCCCTTGTCGATGTACCGTCATGCCAATATCCAAGGCATTATCCTTGTGCGTCACCACCACGTCGAGCTTGCGCCAAACGCCCTCGTATGGGCCAGAAACGGGCATCCAAGAAAACACCTGCTCAAACGATCGAGGATTTCGCTCATTTTGTTCGCAATCGGCTTTTTCAATGCGAAGCCCGTGCGCCTCTAACACGTCAAAGGCCGCGTTCACATGAAGGGAAGGTTTAATGGTTAACGGCGTTTTGGTTGAAGGGTCTTTCGCCATAGGAATATCAAGGCGGGTTTCGAGCCAAACATTGCAATCTCCCATGGAAAGCGGCGTTTCAACAGGCACGTTCAATTCTGTTTCAAAGCGGCGAGACTCACCCTTAGACAGCTCAAAAGCATCAGGCAACGACCATGACAAAAGTGTATGAGTGATACGTCTTCGCTGTTTCTTCCTGCCCTGCTCACCTACGCCACGCACCTCTTCCCAGCCCATAAAGTCACAGCAAAGATCGAACGCAATCTTGTCAATCTGTTGCGTTGCCTCGCCCCCATGCACAATGAGAATGACTTTCACAGATTGACCTTGTTGAATGTCATCACGCTCAACAGACACCTCAGCCTTCGCACCACCCACACCGACCCGAGCTAACGTTTTCTTAAGCCATCCCATGGCCAATTCTCCTTGTTGAGCGCGTAAATATGTCGCGCATACAATTTACCGCAGTGTAGACGGTAATTAAGCGCTCAGTTGTCACAGCATTTTGCTTATTTCTACTAAGATTAGAAGACTGGTGACACGTGGGAAGACACTTTCCACTTTATATAATGGAGAATAAGCCAGCTATGTCTAACGATTCATTTGCGCTATCCGCTGGGTATTTAAAGAAACTCGTTCCACTCATGATGAAGTATCAGGTGCCTGCAAATCCTAAAAATTATGCACTTTTGTACACTTACATTGCCAATACCGATGAGGCCTTGACGAAAGCGATGAACGAGTCGCTTCAATCGTCGGGCTCCGTCAGCCTAGAACAATGCACTGAGCTCTATGAAGCGCATATTGCTGATGGGCAAAATGAAGGTATTCAAGCGGCACAAGAAGGATTTGAAGCATTAGCCCTTGAGCTCAGCAACACCATGGTTGATACCATGAAAGACACGGATGTGTTCCAAGGTACGTTGGAGAAAACCTTCTCGCAACTGGCACGTGTTGATGAAGAAAGCATGAGCTCGGAAGAAACCATTGCTGTGGTACGAAATGCATTAAAAGGCTCAAAAGAAATCCGCCAATCCACCAGCTCCTTTAAGAACCAGCTGGCAGACGCTCAAAAAGAAATTGAGCGCCTAAAGGAAACATTGGCAGAGGCCAACGAGCAAGCCTTTAACGATGCACTAACGGGTATCTTAAATCGCCGTTCGTTCGACAAGCACCTCGATAAACTCATCGCCGCGCCGCCTGAACGCGGATTTTGCTTACTGATCTGCGACCTTGACCATTTTAAAAGCTTTAATGATACCTATGGCCACCTCATGGGCGATCAGGTACTCAAGCTTACGGCAAAGCGTCTTGCTCAGTTCTGCCGTGAGGGCATAGAAGCATTTCGCTATGGCGGTGAAGAGTTTGCCTTACTCGTCCCTAACCGCCCTCTTGGAGGGGGAGGTCGTGTGGCCGAAACCATTCGTGCCAGCATCGATAAATTGGCCATCAAAGACAAGAAAACAGGCTCGAAACTCGACAACATCACTGTTTCTATTGGTGTTGCGCAGTTTGAAAAAGGGGAAAGCCCACGCAATCTGATCAGCCGCGCAGATGCCCAATTATACGAGGCGAAAAACTTGGGAAGAAACCGCGTAATGCCGATTACATAACGCCTCAAAAACCGTAAAGAAAAAGCCGCGAGTGCGGCTTTTTTTATTTTTTTAATTTGATGCTTTTTTAAACGATTTATTTTTGTTATGCTCCGCGCGAAATTTCATTTCAGAGTGAAAAAACAGCTAGGCTATCAGCCATCGGAACCCCTGAATCACTCTGCTATTAACCCCGTCATGGATGCGCGAAAACTGAGAAACTTAAATGCGCCCTGTCACTGTTCGCACCGTCCGCGTTACTCGTACACCAGCACGTATGCGTTCTACTTCGTTTGCTCCAACGTTCAAAGCGTCACCAAAAACATCAACGCCCGATTTGACGTTGATCCGTCCAAATCCAGTGTTGCACACCGACACGCCAACGGGCGAAGCGGCATAAGACGACATAGCTTGCACATAGTGATTCTGGTACTGTATGGCGAATAAGCCATATAAAAATCAAGGCTATTTTTAACACTGTGTTAGCCCAATTTGGAGTCTTCAATGAAATGTCATCGCGTTAACGAACTGATCGAACTGCTTCACCCTGAGTGGCAGAAAGAACCCGAGCTGAATCTGATGCAAATGATCAGCAAACTCGCCGAAGAAGCAGGCTATGAAGGTCAACTCGACGCACTCACCGATGATGTGCTGATTTACCATCTAAAAATGCGTAACAGCGGCAAAGATGAAATGATCCCCGGTCTTGCGAAAGACTGCGAAAACGACTTCAAAACTGCCATTTTGCGCGCACGCGGAATTATTGACTAAACGCAGCGTGTAAAATTGCCAAGAAAAGCGAAACCCATGAGTTTCGCTTTTTTATTTTAAAACAATCATCTGTTCCTCAAGCCTTGTCTAGGCGTCCAAGCATTATCCCACCACACGCACAGAATCACGGCAATCTGCTACGGTATAATCTTCGGTCTATGATTAAAGAACACCGACAACGTATCGGTGTGTCGCATTGTCGGGATAGCCCGTTTGACCCAAGGAAAGCAGGTGTCATGAGCAAGGAAAAAATCGACGTCAAAGATGTCACGCCCAAAGAATTTAATCCCAAAACCCATAAAGGTAGCGGTGATCGCTTTAACCCAAGTAACCGCATTTATGTTCGTGCTGCGAAAGGGATCTACCAGAAACTGCGCCAAAAAATGGGGTGGTTTTTCATGCTGCTCTTCTTGCTCACCCCATGGATTTCCTTCGGGGATCGACAAGCCATTCTGATCGACATTGGCAAACAGCAATTCAATTTCTTCGGCACCACCTTGTGGCCTCAAGATCTGACATTGCTTGCGGTAGTGCTGATGGTGGCCGCCTTTGGTCTCTTTTTTGTCACCACCTTCCTCGGTCGAGTCTGGTGTGGATACCTCTGCCCACAAACGGTATGGACCTTTATCTACATTTGGTTTGAAGAAAAGCTCGAGGGCCCTGCCAATAAACGTCGCTCACAAGATAAAAAGCCCATGACGCGAGATTTATTGGCCAGAAAAACCCTAAAGCACCTTTGCTGGTTCGCGGTGGCTTTGCTTACAGGCCTCACGTTTGTTGGGTATTTCGTCCCAGTGAAAACACTGTTCCTCGAGTTTTTCACCTTCTCGAGCAGTTTCTGGGTTGTGTTTTGGGTGCTTTTCTTTAGTTTTTGTACTTACGGCAATGCAGGTTGGATGCGCTCTATCATGTGTATTCACATTTGCCCTTATGCACGCTTCCAGTCTGCGATGTTCGATAAAGACACCTTCATTGTGGGTTATGACAAAACACGCGGTGAAGCGCGTGGCCCAAGACCTCGCAAGAAAGACCCGAAAGACTTGGGGTTGGGAGATTGCGTTGACTGTAACCTCTGTGTGCAGGTGTGCCCGACGGGTATCGACATTCGCGACGGCCTTCAATACGAATGCATCAACTGTGGTGCGTGCATCGATGCCTGTGACGACACCATGGATCGCATGAACTATTCGCATGGCCTCATCAGCTACACCACCGAACACAAACTCGCTGGCCATGCCGTGGATGTCATGCGTCCTAAATTGATCGGCTATGGCGTCGTGATGATCGCCATGTTCGTTATGTTCTTTTACTTCCTCAATGCCGTTCAACCGATGGGGTTAGACGTTATTCGTGATAGAACACAGCTGTTTAAGACCAATACGGATGGGCTGATTGAAAACACCTATACCTTGAAGATTCTGAATAAAACGCAAGCTTCAGAGACGTATAATTTATCGGTGACAGGGCTTGAAGGCATTGAGTGGTACGGCAAACAACAAGTGACGCTGAGCGCAGGGGAAATTTACACCTTGCCAGTCAGCCTTGGGGTTGACCCGTACGAGCTAGAAAAACCTATCGCCAACATAGTGTTTACGCTTGAACGCCAATCAGGGGATGACAAAAAAACCTTGTCTACCGAAAGCCGCTTTATCAGCAAGCTCTAAGCACGGTGAGCACATCAACGAACAAAGGGCGCATCTCGCGCCCTTTTGTTTAGGTATAAGCCGCACAGTCATACCAATCTCTGATACCATCAAACACTCTCTTATCACCAAACAAGTGACCTTATGAGCGACGCGCAATTTAGCTTCGAGCACCTCACCCCTGACACCTTGATTGATGCATTAGAATCCGTCGGTGTTCGCCCTGAATCTGGGCTTTTAGCGCTTAACAGTTACGAAAACCGCGTATACCAATTTCAAGATGAAGATCGAAAACGCTTTGTCACTAAGTTCTATCGCCCACAGCGCTGGACCAATTCGCAGATATTGGAAGAGCACCAGTTCACCAAAGAACTTGAAGAGTCTGAAATCCCCGTTGCCGTGCCAGTTGAAATCGATGGTACGACACTCTTTGAGCATGCTGGCTATCGGTTCGCGCTGTTTCCGAGCGTCGGAGGCCGCACCTTTGAAGTCGACAATTGGGATCAACTCGAGATGGTTGGCCGTTTCATGGGCCGCATTCATCAAGTCGGCGCGCGAGAGGCCTTCACGGCACGCCCAACCATTGGCCTTGATGAATACCTGCACCAGCCGCGAAAAATCTTAGAGAACAGCGAATTCATTCCCATGCACCTCGAGAACGCGTTCTTTTCTGATCTCGATCGCCTCATCAATGTACTGGAAGCCCGCTGGACAACGGATTGGCAACCGATTCGCCTGCACGGCGATTGCCACCCAAGCAATATCTTGTGGCGCGATGGGCCAATGTTTGTCGACTTGGACGATTCGCGCAATGGCCCAGCGATCCAAGATATTTGGATGCTACTCAACGGCGATCGGCATGATCGCTTGGCGCAGCTGGACACCATTGCGGAGGCCTATGAGGAGTTTCACGATTTTCCTCATCATCAATTGCAACTAATCGAGCCTTTACGTGGTCTCAGAATGGTTCACTATATGGCATGGCTGGCAAAACGTTGGCAAGATCCGGCTTTTCCTCGTGCATTCCCTTGGTTTGCTGAGGCAAAATACTGGGAAAATCAGGTGCTCGCCTTTAAAGAACAATTAGCTGCTCTTGAGGAAACGCCTCTGTCGCTGTCGCCACAGTGGTAAGCAGCATTATAACTATCAGGGAGAAAGACATTTATGTTGAAAAAATTGTTTGCGATGGCCGCTGTTGCCATGCTGGCCTTCTCTGCGCACGCAGCGCGTTTTAATGCAGGTGAGGACTATCAAGTACTTGATCTGCCAAAAACACAATCACCAACAGTGACCGAATTTTTCTCTTTCTACTGCCCGCATTGCTACAAAAGTGAAGGCTTGATGGAAGAGCTGAAAAAGAAAATCCCTGAGAATGCGACCTTCCAAAAGAGCCATGTTTCTTTCATGGGTGGCAACATGGGTAAGGCACTGAGCAAGGCGTATGCAACCGCCGTCATGCTGGACGTTGAAGACACCATGGTACCGGTCATTTTCAACCGTATTCACCTGCTTCAAAAGCCACCTCGTGATGAAGCAGAAGTGCGTCAAATGTTCATCGACGAAGGTGTGGATGCGAAGAAATTCGACGGCACGTACAACAGCTTTGCTGTCAATGCGATGGCTAACCGTTTTGACAAAGGCTTCAACGATTCAGGCCTTCGCGGTGTACCAGCGGTGATTGTTAACGGCAAATACCACGTGACGCCAAAAACCATCAAATCAACAGATGACTATTTCGCATTGGTTAATTTCCTGCTGACCCAATAAGTCGCAGCGAATATCCAAATGCAAAAAAGGGGCCTTGAGCCCCTTTTTTTATTTCCACGGTCTACGTGTCATGCCACTGTATCTGCCTGTCGTTTTTCTACCTGCGTCTGTGCGGGCAGCTCACCGTAGAGCACTGACAACTCATCATCTTTCTCTCCCCAACGTTGATGGAGCCATTGCTGAAATTGGCGCTTGAACGTTTTGTCATTGAAGTAATCCCCTTTTACCGCGCTATCAAGTGGCAAGGTATGAATGCGCACTACGATCTTTTTCATCTTGCCCGACAACAGATCTTTAAAAGGAAATTCTCGGTTTTCAGGGTAAGCCAAGGTAACGTTAACGATCGCGTCAAATTGATCCCCCATCGCCCCGAGTGTGTAGGCAATCCCACCGGGTTTTGGCGACAGCAAGTGACGAAAAGGTGAGTGTGTGGCATCCCTTTTATCTTCGGTGAATCGCGTGCCCTCCACAAAGTTCACCACGGTGGTGGGGGTGTGGCGGAAACGCTCACAGGATTTTCGCGTGGTTTTGAGGTCACAACCTCGTTTTTCAGGGTGCTTAAGCAAATACTGGCGAGAATAGCGCTTCATAAAGGGCATATCTACGGCCCAACACGCGAGCCCCAAGAAAGGCACATACAGTAATTGCTGTTTGAGAAAAAACTTCGCCATGGGAATACGATTTCTGAACACAGAGAAAACAACGACGATGTCCGTCCAACTCATGTGATTGGCGATCAATAAATACCATTGGTCTTTGCTCAGCGACTCGCCGCCTTGTATGTCCCATTCCACCTTTGACGTGAGGTTGACCAACCCGTGATTAAGTGTCGCCCATACCCACATAATACCGTTGCATGCACGCGTAATGGCGCGCTGCAATGCAGGCACAGGGAGCAGCATTTTGAACAACGCGAGACAGCAGATAAGAACAGATGCCACCGCGGTGTTTAAGCACACAAATAGAACGTTAAAGAAAAGTATCAAAGCGACGCGCCCACACACAGACTGGTAATGTTTATCAGGCGTAATAATACGTCGGCAGAATAAAAAACACCATTCAGTGAGAGGTGGTCAAATGAGTGCATAATCACCCATTTCACCGCTAACTCGCCAAGGCAGTAAGTTGTTTCAATAGCCTATCCATCGAACGATAGCCTAAAGCTTCAGCAAGGTGTCCGCGCTGTATATTGGGCTCTCCCGCTAAATCTGCGATGGTTCGCGCCACTTTAATGATGCGGTGATACGCACGAATCGACAGCCCTAAACGGTGCAACGCTGTCTCGAGAAAATCCGCATCTTCTTTTACCAGCGGGCAATAGGTTTCAATCTCTCGGCTTGAAAGCAGACAGTTAGGCTTGCCTGCTCTGTCTAACATCACGGCACGCGCATTTTCCACTCGCGCTTTCACGACCTCCGTCGTCTCACCACGATCGCTCCCTTCAGCCAATGTGCCCCGCGGCAGCGCAGGGATTTCAATCGACAAATCAAAGCGATCTAAAAACGGCCCTGAAAGACGGTTTAAGTACTTCAAGGTTGCCTGCGGGTTAGAGCGAGAGAGCTTGCCTTCATAATGGCCTGTGGGGCTGGGGTTAAGCGCACCAATCAATTGAAAGCGGGCAGGAAAGCAGGTTTTGCTGTTTGCACGGGAAATGACAATCTCCCCTGACTCCAAGGGCTCTCGAAGCGAATCAAGTACCTTACGCTCAAGGGCGGGCATCGAGCTCGAGTGATGAGGGGTTCGAAAGGGGTGCTTTTTCCAATTCCCTTCGTGTAGTGGTCTTTCCGTCAATGAGGTGATCGCCGCCGTTTCTAACGCCTCTGCATCACTCATGGGCGGCAGCAAATCTGCCATGCGTGATGCCAACATGGTCTTGCCTGTGCCTGGTGGGCCAAGAAACAGCAAATTGTGCGACCCCGCAGCAGCAATTTCCACTCGGCCCGCTTTCCTTGCTGCTGACCAATGATGTCTTGCATGCAGCGAGAATTGGTGACGTGCTCAACATCGGTGTTTTCGGGCTCTTTGAGCATCAACGCCCCCTGCCCGCTCAAATGACGACACACAGACATCAAATCCGGCGCGGACACATGCATATCTCGCCCTACCAGCGCCACTTGTCCGCCATTTTCATCAGGTACAACAAGGCTTCTATCTGCATCAATACTGGCAACTGCCGCGGGTAATGCGCCTTTTAAAGAGCGAAGTTGACCCGACAGTGCTAATTCACCCACAAATTCATGGCCGTTCAATTTGGTCATCGGGATTTGCGAGGACGCCGCGAGAATGCCAAGCGCAATCGGTAAATCAAAGCGCCCGCCTTCTTTGGGCAAATCCGCAGGGGCGAGATTGACGGTGATCCGTCTCGCAGGGAATTCGAAACCCGAATTCACGATGGCGCTACGCACACGATCGCGGGCCTCTTTTACGGTGGTTTCTGCCAAACCAACAAGGTTGAACCCCGGTAGTCCATTACTGATATGAACTTCAACAGTAACAAGTGGTGCACTGACGCCGACACACTCTCGGCTTTGAATAATCGCAAGACTCATAAGGTTAAATGCTTAATTAGTTATTTATCATAAAGTTAAATGCATAAACCAATAGTATTGCTGCATTACGACGCGAAAATCCCGAAAACCGCTCACTTTTTACTTGTCATGCGACGAACGTCTGTGATACCACTATGGGCAGACAACAAGTATGCAAACAAACGTTGACATAAACGATCACCACCTAGCATTTGGTGGTTAACGTAAGAGAAAAAATGAATTTATCAACTCGCGCCCTCGTCATTATTATTTCAATTATCGTGGTGGTACTACCGCGAGGGGCAGCGACGTTTAGAAAGTAACAACAACATCGCAACCAGCCCCCGCATCGAAAGGTTCGGGGGCTTTTTAACATTGGAAGTCCGGTTGTAAACGCAGAAGGAAAACGCGGTATGGAAACACCACAGGAAGCAGAGCAGCAGCTTTTCTCTCCAATACCTTTGAGGAGGACGCAAGGATGACAGGTGCTCAATTAGTTGTTAGCGCATTGCGCGAACAAGGCGTTGAAACCATTTTCGGGTACCCTGGTGGTGCGATCATGCCCGTCTATGACGCCCTCTATGATGGAGGTGTCGACCATGTCCTTTGTCGACACGAACAAGGTGCTGCCATGGCTGCCATCGGGTATGCGCGCTCTACTGGCGGTGTAGGCGTTTGTCTTGCAACCTCAGGCCCTGGTGCAACGAACCTGATCACTGGCCTTGCAGATGCCATGATGGACTCTGTGCCCATCGTCGCCATCACTGGCCAAGTCGCCAGCCCCCTTATCGGTACCGATGCGTTTCAAGAAGTCGACGTGCTCGGCCTTTCCCTTGCGTGTACCAAACACAGTTTTCTGGTGACTGACCAACGCGACTTAGCCAAAACCCTTGCAGAAGCTTTCATGGTTGCGAAAGAAGGCCGTCCAGGCCCTGTGCTGGTGGACATTGCAAAAGATGTCCAACTCAGTCAGATTGACGAAACAGTCGCGCCGACGACGACGCTACCTTCCGCTACAGAGGTGTCCATCGCATCACTGCAAGAAGCCAACACACTCATTGCGGCAAGCAAACAGCCTATCGTGTATGTCGGTGGCGGTGTTCAATTGGCACACGCGACAAACACCTTGCGCCAATTCCTTAATCACAGCCAAATTCCGGCGACCTGCACCCTAAAAGGCCTAGGATCGGTTCATCGCGATTATCCTTACTACTTGGGTATGTTAGGCATGCACGGCACAAAAGCGGCCAACCTTGCGGTTCAACAATCTGATCTATTGATTGCGATTGGCGCGCGCTTTGATGACCGCGTAACAGGCAAGCTCGATACCTTCGCGCCAAATGCAACCGTGGTTCACATCGACATCGATGCCGCAGAATTTAACAAGCTACGTCGGGCCAATGTACCTCTTCGCGGCGAACTGAATGCCATTTTGCCGCAACTAGGCGAACCGTCGGATATCTCTGAGTGGCAACAAAACATCAACACCATGATGAAAGATTTCGGTTGGCGTTATGATCATCCGGGCGAGGCTATCTATGCGCCTTTGTTGCTCAAGCAACTGTCTGACATGATGCCAGATTCAACCGTAGTCGCTACCGATGTAGGGCAACACCAAATGTGGGTTGCTCAGCACATACAACCACGTCGTCCTGAAAACTTGCTGACATCAGCAGGGCTCGGCACCATGGGGTTTGGCTTGCCAGCCGCCATGGGCGCGAAAATGGCAAGGCCAGAAGATGAGGTTGTATTAGTTTCGGGAGATGGTTCATTTATGATGAACGTTCAGGAGCTAGGAACCTTAAAACGACGTAATATACCCGTCAAAATGGTGCTGCTGGATAATCAGCGATTGGGGATGGTTCGACAATGGCAGGAGCTGTTTTTCGACAAACGCTTCAGCGAAACCAACTTATCTGACAACCCAGATTTCGTGACACTCGCAAGCGCATTTAATATTCCCGGCAAAACCATCACCTATAAAGAGGAGGTCATCCCTTCCCTGCAAGAGATGATGGCCAGTGACACAGCCTACCTGCTGCATGTTGCTATCTCAGAGGAAGAGAACGTATGGCCGCTGGTTCCACCCGGCGCCGCCAACCAGGATATGTTGGAGAGAACATGAGCCAATCACATACCCTACTGATTGAAGCGGACGATAAGCCTGAATTGTTGGAGCGATTGCTTCGCATTGTGCGTCACCGTGGCTTTCGCCTGACCCGCTTAGACATGCATCATACTGACAGTAATGATGTGGTTGAAATTACCTTGAAGGTGGAGAGCACACGTCCTGTTGCCAACCTTCACAGCCAATTAGACAAATTATGGGATGTCTCACACGTACGTCTGCTCCCGCAAGAATAACAGTAGTGCGTTACTAAAAAGGATGAATACATGGCAAACACAGCGGATTATATTTGGTCTAACGGTGAACTCATTCCTTGGCAAGATGCCACGGTTCACGTTCTGACTCACGCGATGCATTATGGTACATCGGTGTTCGAAGGCATTCGTTGCTACGACACCCCGAATGGCCCTATCGTTTTCCGCCATCGTGAGCACATGCAGCGTCTGAAAGACAGTGCAAAAATCTACCGTTTCCCGATCCCATACAGCGTCGATGAGCTGATGGAAGCCTGTCGTGAAACCCTTCGCGCCAACAAACTGAACTCGGCTTATATTCGCCCGTTAGGTTTTGTCGGCAACGTCGGTTTGGGGGTTTGCCCACCACCAGAGACCAAAATGGACCTCATCATTGCCGCTTTCGGCTGGGGTTCATACCTCGGTGAAGAAGCCCTAGCAAACGGCGTGGATGCGATGATTTCAAGCTGGAATCGCGCCGCCCCAAATACTATTCCAACCGCGGCTAAAGCAGGGGGTAACTACCTATCTAGCTTGCTCGTCGGTGGTGAAGCACGCCGTCATGGCTATGCTGAAGGTATTGCATTGAGCGTGGATGGCTACCTTTCAGAAGGTGCTGGCGAAAACCTGTTTGTGGTAAGAAATGGTGTGATTTCAACACCTCCCGCCACCAGCGCAATTTTGCCGGGCATCACGCGTGACTCCATCATGATCCTTGCTAGAGACATGGGTTATGAAGTGCGCGAAGAAAACATCGCACGTGAAGCGTTATACCTCGCGGATGAAGTCTTTATGACAGGTACCGCCGCTGAAATCGTACCGGTTCGCAGCGTTGACCAAATCACCGTCGGTGAAGGCGCGCGAGGCCCAATCACAGAAAAAGTGCAATCCGCATTCTTTGGCCTGTTTAATGGTCAAACCGAAGACAAGTGGGGATGGCTCGATCCGGTCTCTCCGGAAGCCAAATAAGCAGTAAAAGAGGACAAGGAAATGCCTAAGTATCGTTCAGCCACCACCACTCACGGTCGTAACATGGCCGGCGCACGCGCCCTTTGGCGTGCCACTGGCGTGAAAGATGAAGATTTCGGAAAACCCATCATTGCCGTGGTGAACTCCTTTACCCAGTTCGTACCGGGACACGTTCACCTCAAAGACATGGGCCAACTCGTTGCACGCGAGATTGAAAAAGCAGGCGGTATCGCCAAAGAATTCAACACCATCGCCGTCGACGACGGTATCGCGATGGGTCATGGCGGCATGCTTTACAGCCTGCCATCACGTGAGCTGATTGCTGATTCCGTGGAATACATGGTGAATGCGCACTGTGCGGATGCCATGGTGTGTATCTCTAACTGTGACAAAATCACCCCGGGAATGCTGATGGCCGCGATGCGCATCAACATCCCTGTGATCTTTGTTTCAGGCGGACCAATGGAAGCAGGTAAAACCAAGCTTTCTGATCAGATCCTAAAGCTTGATCTGGTTGATGCCATGATCCAAGGTGCCGATCCAAAAGTATCAGACGAGCAAAGCGAGCAGATCGAGCGTTCTGCGTGCCCAACCTGTGGTTCATGTTCTGGCATGTTCACCGCAAACTCCATGAACTGTTTGACTGAAGCGCTGGGACTTAGCCAGCCAGGTAACGGTTCCATGCTGGCAACGCATGCCGATCGCGAGCAACTATTCCTGAAAGCAGGTCACCGCATCGTTGATTTAACCAAGCGTTACTACCAGCAAGATGACGAATCTGTGCTGCCACGTAATATCGCGAGCCGTGCTGCGTTTGAGAACGCCACCGCGCTAGATATCGCCATGGGCGGTTCGAGTAACACGGTGCTTCACCTTATCGCTGCGGCGCAAGAAGGTGAAATTGACTTCGACATGGATGATATCGATCGCATGTCTCGTCGCGTTCCTCACCTTTGTAAAGTGGCACCATCGACTCAGCAATACCATATGGAAGACGTACACCGTGCCGGTGGCGTTATCGCCATTTTGGGTGAATTGGCACGTGCTGATTTGCTCAACACCGATGTACCGACCGTCTTGGGCCAAACCATGGCTGAAAACATTGCGCAGTACGACATCATGGTGACCGAAGACGAAGACGTGAAAACCTTCTACCGTGCAGGACCTGCGGGCATTCGCACCACTAAAGCCTTCTCGCAAGATTGTCGTTGGGATACCGTCGATGATGATCGTGTGAACGGCTGTATTCGTACTCGTGAAAATGCGTTTAGCCAAGAAGGCGGGCTTGCCGTGCTTGGCGGTAACCTTGCCGAAGACGGCTGTATCGTTAAAACCGCTGGCGTCGACGAAGAAAACCTTGTTTTCCGTGGCCCTGCACATGTGTTTGAAGCCCAAGAAGATGCCGTTAACGGCATTCTTTCTGGCGCTGTAAAAGCCGGTGAAGTGGTCGTTATTCGCTACGAAGGCCCGAAAGGTGGCCCGGGTATGCAAGAAATGCTGTATCCAACCACCTACCTCAAATCCATGGGCTTGGGTAAGGCATGTGCATTGATCACCGACGGTCGATTCTCTGGCGGTACCAGTGGTTTGTCTATCGGTCACGTTTCACCAGAAGCGGCAAGCGGCGGCACGATCGGTTTGGTGAAGCAAGGCGATATCATTGCCATTGATATCCCTAACCGTTCAATTGTCCTCGAAGTGGATGACTCCGAGCTGGCTGAGCGCCGCGCAGAAACGGACGCGCGTGGCTGGAAACCCGTATCACGTGAACGCGTTGTCTCATTGGCGCTAAAAGCCTATGCAAGTCTTGCTACCAGCGCTGACAAAGGTGCTGTTCGCGATAAAAGTAAGCTGGAGGGGTAATCATGACGCAAGCCCACCAACAGACGAAAGATATTTCACCGCTTAGTGATGCCGACTATATGCGCGACATTTTGCGCGCCCCTGTGTATGAAGTGGCGATTATCAGTCCTTTACAGGACATGCCACGAATTTCCCAGAGGTTGGGCAATACGATTCAATTGAAGCGTGAAGACCGCCAGCCGGTACATTCGTTTAAGTTGCGTGGCGCTTACAACATGATGTCTCAACTGACCGAAGCGCAGAGAAAGGCAGGTGTTATCGCCGCCTCTGCAGGCAATCACGCTCAAGGTGTTGCGATGTCTGGCAGCAAATTGGGCGTGAATGCCACGATAGTTATGCCAAGAACGACCCCTGATATCAAAGTATCAGGCGTACGCAGCTTTGGCGGTCACGTGGTTTTGCATGGCAATAATTTTGATGAAGCCAAAGCAAAAGCCATTGAACTCTCACAGGAGCATGGCTACAGCTTCATACCGCCATTCGATCACCCATCGATCATTGCAGGCCAAGGCACCATCGGTCTGGAAATGCTGCAGCAAAATGGCCATCTTGATTACATCTTCCTACCCGTAGGCGGCGGTGGTATTGCAGCCGGCGTTGCTGTCATCGTTAAACAGCTGATGCCACACATCAAAGTTATCGCAGTGGAAGCCGAAGACTCAGCGTGCTTGAAAGCAGCACTCGATGCCGGAGAGCCAGTTACCCTTGATAACGTGGGTACCTTTGCCGATGGCGTTGCTGTTAAGCGCATTGGCGATGAGTCTTTCCGTCTTTGCCAAGAACACATTGATGACATCATTACCGTGTCGAGCGATGAAATCTGTGCAGCGGTGAAAGACATTTTTGAGGACACCCGCGCCATTTCCGAGCCGTCAGGGGCGTTATCCCTAGCAGGCCTGAAACGCTATGTCGAACAGCACCAACTTAAAGACAAAAACCTAGCCACCATCCTATCTGGCGCTAACACGAACTTTCATAGCCTTCGCTATGTATCTGAACGCGCAGAGCTGGGAGAGAAACGTGAGGGGTTGTTGGCCGTGACGATTCCTGAACGCACGGGCGCATTTTTGGATTTTTGCAAAGTGCTGGGTGGCCGAGCGGTCACGGAGTTTAACTACCGCCACAGTGATGATGCGGAAGCCAATATCTTTGTTGGTGTACGTCTACTCAATGGGCAAGAAGAGCTTGATGGCATTATTGCTGATCTTCGGGATGGTGGGTATGCCGTCGAAGATTTATCAGACGATGAAATGGCGAAGGTACACGTACGCTACATGATTGGCGGGCGTCCAACCAAAGTCATCAAAGAACGTTTATATAGCTTCGAATTTCCAGAATATCCTGGGGCTTTGCTACGTTTCCTTAATACGCTGGGTACGCATTGGAATATTAGTATCTTTAACTACCGTAACCATGGTGCCGACTATGGGCGCGTATTGTGTGGTTTCGAGCTTGAAGAAACGGATCTTCTGTCATTTACCACGCATCTGCGTGAGCTTGGGTATTCGTGGAAAGATGAAACGGAAAATCCGTCCTATCGATTCTTTCTCGCGAAACAATAAGGCAAAAACAGATATAAAAAAACCGGCTGACGCCGGTTTTTTTTCACGTTATTCATTGTTTGGTGACGAGCCGATATCAACCATGTACGCCGCCAACAATAAAGCTTGCTCCATCACGAGGTGACGCGCGGACAGAGGTAATTTATTAAACAGCATTAACAATGTGTTTAACTCATCTCTGTGCGTAAACGCGATATCACTGCGTGTACTTTCACCGTATAACAACCAATTTAATGGTCGGCCAGTAACGTCAGCAATTACCGCAAGCGACGATATTTTTGGCTCAGTCTTTCCCGACTCGATATCCAAATACGTCTGACGAGCAACATCAAGATGTTGCGCCATTTCAACTTGCGTAATTTCGCGATATTCGCGCGCTTCTCGAATGCGCTGCGCAACGTGAGCTTTGACAATCAACATCACTTCTTGCCCCACAACTCGACGCTAAAGCGTTGTAGCGACATTGCCACACCACCGTAAAGCGCTTAACAGCTAGATCCTGCATTATGCACAGCGGCGTTGGCTTCACATGTAAAGCGTCATTGAATTGTGAATCTAGGCCGTTGTTGCCTAAGCCAGATGACAAGCAAATAGTGCATTACCTATTTTGGCAGGCAAGGTATGACCTAGCCTGCCGCGTAAGTAAGTGCTCAACCTCTTTGGGCTGATTTAGAGTAATTTACTAAAAAAGACGCCATGTTTACGCTTTGATTTAGGATGGCAGTACATGCCTCATGAGGCAGTTTTGAGAAGTGTTCAAGCAGACGATTTACATCTTGCTTATATTGAACATCGTGCAGTTCTACGTCTGCATCGCCGTAAACAAACCAAACCAATGGGCGTTCTGTGATTTCTGCAATCTCAGACAGCATTCGAACGCGAGGTTCGGTTTTACCGGTTTCGATGTCTAAATACGTTTGGCGCGCTACTTCGAGTAGTTTTGCCATTTTTACCTGAGTGATACCTTTCCACTCACGTGCTTCTTTGATGCGTTTCGCTACTTGTGATTTTGAGTCAATCATACTTCACCTTCACTCCCTACGACGTGCAGCTCGTTTTTAATTTTTGCTGCTTTATCGACAATATGCACAATACGCGCCAACTATTTAGACAAGACTTTAATTAATTAAAATCATAAGGTTACGGATACAGAATGGTGTTATGTTTATCTTTCTAGGCGTGATGTCTTATTATCACTGCGAAATGATTTGCAAAATGCAAATAACAACCAATATTTCGAAGTTGCAAATAGCAAAGAGCAAAATCGGTGTCTTATTTACGATACAAAAAAGGGCGCTATAAGCGCCTCTCAATGTGTTTCACAAGCTATAGATATAGGTCTATACGATTGAAATATAAATCATTCTACCGTTACTGCTTTCGCGAGGTTACGCGGCTGATCAACATCCGTACCTTTGATAAGAGCAACGTGATATGACAGAAGCTGCATCGGCACCGTGTAGAAAATCGGCGCACTGACCTCATCAACATGCGGCATAGCAATGATCGTCATTCCTTCGCTTTCTTGGAATCCCGTCGATTCATCCGCAAACACATACAACTGACCACCACGTGCGCGCACTTCTTCGATATTCGATTTGAGCTTCTCGAGCAGTTCATTGTTTGGCGCAATCACAATAACAGGCATATCCGCATCAATCAGCGCCAGAGGACCGTGTTTAAGCTCGCCAGCAGCGTATGCTTCAGCATGAATGTAGGAAATCTCTTTGAGCTTTAGCGACGCTTCCATGGCAATAGGATAAAACTCTCCACGGCCAAGGAACAAGGCGTGATGCTTGTCAGCAAAACCTTCCGCAAGCGCCTCAATTTGCTTATCGAACGTGAGTGCTTTTTCGATGTTCGCAGGCAAACGGTGCAACGCCTTTACGATCTCAGCTTCTTTCTCTGCGTTCACCGTGCCTTTTTGCTTACCAAGCGCCGTCACCATCATCAGAAGAGATGTTAACTGTGTCGTGAAGGCTTTGGTGGATGCCACACCAATTTCGGTCCCTGCGCGCGTCATGATCGCAATGTCAGATTCACGCACCAAGGATGAGCCAGCCACATTACAAATCGTCATGGCAGCCATAAAGCCGCGTTCTTTCGCCAAACGTAATGCTGCCAGTGTATCCGCGGTTTCGCCGGACTGCGACAAAGTAATAAGCACACTGTTTGGTCGTGTCACAAAGCTCCGATAACGGAATTCAGAGGCTATTTCGACATCACAACTCACGCCTGCAATTGATTCAAACCAATAGCGCGCAACCATACCTGCGTTATAAGACGTACCACAGGCAATGATTTGGATATGCTCCGCTTTTTGCAAAATATCCTTTGCGCCATGGCCCAATGCATCCACCAGCACTGTTTCAGAATCGATTCGCCCTTCAAGCGTATTAATGATAGCTGAAGGCTGTTCGAAGGTTTCTTTTTGCATGTAGTGGCGATATTGGCCTTTGTCCGCCGCATCATGCTCTGCGGTTGATTCATGAACAGTGCGCTCTACCGCATTGCCATCGACATCAAAAATGTCCACATTACGGCGGGTAATTTCTGCGATATCGCCTTCTTCAAGGAACAAGAAGCGACGCGTCACGTTTAGCAGCGCTAACTGATCAGAAGCCAGGAAGTTTTCACCGATCCCCAAACCGATCACGAGTGGACTACCAGAACGCGCAGCAATCAATCTTTCAGGATCTTGGCGATCCATGACGACCGTGCCGTAAGCACCTTCAAGTTGTGCGACGGTGCGTTTGAATGCGTCAAATAGCGAACCGCCTTGCGCAAGCTCCCAGTGCACAAGATGCGCGATAACCTCTGTGTCGGTCTGAGATGTAAAGACATAGCCTCGGCCAACAAGCAGCTCTCTTAGCAGTTCGTGGTTTTCGATAATGCCGTTATGAACCATGGCAATGTTTTCACCCGACATGTGTGGGTGAGCATTTGTTTCACTTGGTTCGCCATGTGTAGCCCAGCGGGTGTGCGCGATGCCAGTACCACCAGCAATCGGCTGTTCGTCGAGCGCATCAGACAACATTTTTACTTTGCCTAATCGGCGTAAACGGCTGAGTTGGGAGTCGGTGTCGATCACCGCTAACCCTGCGGAGTCATATCCGCGATATTCCAATCGACGAAGTCCTTCGATTAAAATTTCCGCCACATCCCTTTGCGCCACCGCGCCAACTATTCCACACATAGCAAATCCCCGTTATCAATCAGGGGCGCAGATAACCTCTGTGCCCGTCTTTTCAATGGCCAGTCTTGTGGTACTGTCGATATTGTTATCTGTAATCACGGTTGTGATAACCTGCCAAGGCAGCTCGAGATTGGGGATTTTTCGTCCAATCTTTTCTGATTCGATCATCACGACAATCTCTCTGGAAACCTCTGCCATAACCTGGCTAAGCCCTACGAGTTCATTAAACGTCGTGGTGCCTCGAATGACATCTAAGCCGTCAGCACCGATAAACAGTTGGTCAAAGTCATATGCACGCAGCGCTTGCTCCGCCATTTGTCCCTGAAACGCTTCAGAGTGCGGGTCCCATGTTCCCCCTGTCATCAACAAGGTTGGTTCGTTCTCCAATTCTTTAATTGCTTGTGCAACACTCAAAGAATTTGTCATGACAACCAAGCCACGTTTATGATTCAGAAGAGGAATTAACGCTGCCGTTGTTGAACCGCTATCCACCACAATACGATTATGGTCTCGAATACGGCTCGCCGCCATTTTCGCTATCGATAACTTTTGTTCCGAAACTTTAACTGCATTATCCGAAACCATTTCGTGCGGTACAGGTACAGCGCCCCCATAGCGACGAAGCAATATTCCGTTTTTCTCAAGCTCAGCAAGGTCTTTACGGATAGTAACTTCTGATGTTTCAAATAAGCCCGAGAGCTCATCTACACTGACTTTTCCTTTCTCACTCAACATTGCCACGATGGCGTGACGCCGTTGTTGAGTATTACGTTTCGACATGTAACCACCAAACTTTCGTTTCGAAAGATAATATTCACTTTAACCTAAAGATCAAGAATCAAATGCGAGAAAACTCACAGCAATTTTGTTAAAGCGTGAAGATAGACATTATACAAGGGACCGGAATGATGGGGAGATTGAACATGAAGGGCAAAATATAGGCGAAAAAAAAGCAGGCTAATCAGCCTGCTTTTTTATATGGTGCGGAAGGAGAGACTTGAACTCTCACACCTTGCGGCGCCAGAACCTAAATCTGGTGCGTCTACCAATTTCGCCACTTCCGCGTGTTTCTTTTCTATCCCTCAAAGGGACAGTAAATCTGGTGCGGAGGGAGGGACTTGAACCCTCACATCCGTTAGGACACTAGCACCTGAAGCTAGCGCGTCTACCAATTCCGCCACCACCGCATGTTTTGCTCAGACCCTGAGTTTGTCACTCTAGACACTTGGTAGTGCGTCAGTCTGTTTGAAAGCCAAAGACTTTCGGAATAAATGGTGGCTACGACGGGATTCGAACCTGTGACCCCATCATTATGAGTGATGTGCTCTAACCAACTGAGCTACGTAGCCAAGCCAAAATATGGCTGGGGTACCTGGATTCGAACCAGGGAATGGCGGCATCAAAAGCCGCTGCCT
>JBELME010000012.1:0-36094 GCA_042096095.1 Enterovibrio sp. | reverse complement strand
TATGTCTATCAAGTACGAGTGCCCACACAGATTGTATAGGTCAAATTGTTAAAGAGCTGCCCAACTTCGCTGAGCGGAGAGAGATTTAAACTCAACTCCTTTTTTGAGTCAAGCACTTTTGCTTTCCTCATGTTAGCTGCGAACTTTGCCGTGCCAACAGGGAGCGCATTATAGGGAGTGAATCGTTCTTGGCAATACCTTTTTGACAAAAAAATCAGTTTTTCTTCAAAAAGCAGTTCAAGTACTCAAAACATCATCATTGTGATAAAAAAACAGCCCAAATGGGCTGTTTAGATAGAGATATTCACTAAAAAGAAAATTCGCCTGTGGCTTACATTTCTTTTAAATAGGCAGGCACATCAGCAATGCTATCGAGTACAGCCGTTGCTAACGCCTCTCCTTCTTCTGACACTTGTTTTCCGGTGCGTACAAGAATCTTTGTCTCAACACCGGCAGCGTCAGCGGCTCGCATGTCATCGGCTTTATCACCAATCATGACTGACTTATCCATGTCGATCTTCAGGAACTGACGCGCATCTAAAAGCATTCCTGGTTTAGGTTTACGACAATCACAGTCTTTTTTATACGTTTCATCACCATGCTCAGGGTGATGCGGACAATAGTAGATACCATCAAAATCCACGCCATTATCTGCAAAATTCCAGTCCATCCATTCAGTTAAGGAAAGGAAGTCGTCTTCGGTGTAATAACCACGAGCAATGCCTGACTGGTTTGTTACGAGTACAAGCAAGTAGCCCATCTCTTTCAATGCACGACATGCATCGAATACACCGTCGATATATTCAAAGTCGTCGACTTTGCTGATGTAACCATGATCAACGTTAATAACGCCGTCTCTATCAATAAATACCGCTGGATTGGCCAAAGCTATGCCCTCTATATATGCTTAGTGCGCGATTATGACATGCAATTCTCTCATCATCTATTGTCACACAGTCTCTTCATCTAGATGTGGTAAAGTCTGCATCAAATGAAAGAGAGAGTTACTTTATGAATTACTCACTTTTCCCTGTGGGTCACATTCAGTCCCCATTCAAAGAAAAGTTCGCGGTTCCTCGTCAGCCTGGGTTAGCCCCTAGCGCAAAGGCATCAATCATTTTGACCGGGGATGCCAATAACGAAGATGCTGTACGCGGCTTAACTCAATTTTCACACATTTGGGTTCTCTTCTTGTTTGATCAAAACCTCAAACAAGGTTGGACACCTACCGTTCGCCCGCCCCGCTTAGGTGGTAATGAAAGGGTGGGTGTTTTTGCCAGTCGCGCGACATTCCGCCCAAATGGCATTGGCATGTCCGTTGTATCAATAGAGAGCGTTCGTAGGGTTGACAGCCAAGTTATCATTGAGATCGGGAGTTGCGATCTGGTTGATGGCACACCCGTGGTCGACATAAAACCCTATATTCCCTATTCCGATGCAGTTCCAGATGCACTGGGTGGTTATGCCAGTGATGCGCCACAAACACTGGATGTTTCATTCAGTACTGAAGCAACGCATGCACTTTCAACGCTCAAAGACGGCCAACACCAAGCACAGGTCATCAAAGAGGTGCTAGCTCAAGACCCTCGCCCTGCCTATAAAAAGGGCAAAGACGACAAGAAAGAATATGCTGTTCATCTTTTCGATCTAAACGTGAAGTTTATCGTTGATGAACCTGCCATCGTTGTGACAACGATAGAAGCCTTTTGCGATTAGGGTTGTCACTGGTAATATGGCCCCCTTATTACCTTCCATAATGTAACTTTATAAACGGATAGCATAGATGCGTACCAGTAAATACCTTCTTAGTACTCTGAAGGAAACGCCAAACGACGCAGAAATCATTAGCCACCAGCTAATGTTGCGTGCTGGCATGATCCGCAAATTGGCATCAGGCCTATACACTTGGATGCCTAGTGGTTTGCGTGTTCTTCAAAAGGTTGAAAAAATCGTTCGTGAAGAAATCAATAACGCTGGCGCTATTGAAATTCTAATGCCCGTGGTTCAGCCCTTTGAACTTTGGGAAGAAACGGGTCGCTCTGAAAAGATGGGTCCTGAGCTATTGCGCTTTACTGACCGTCACATGCGTCCGTTTGTTCTAAGCCCAACCGCTGAAGAAGTGGTTACCAGCTTGGTTCGCAATGAGATCAACTCGTACAAGCAGCTTCCTTTGAACTTGTACCAAATCCAGACGAAATTCCGTGACGAACGACGCCCGCGTTTTGGCGCGATGCGTGCACGTGAATTTTCAATGATGGATGCATATAGCTTCGATTTGGACAAAGAAGGTCTTCAAGCGTCATACGAAGCAATGCATGTTGCATACTGTGCTGCATTCGATCGTATGGGTCTTGATTACCGTCCAGTGCTTGCTGACACCGGTGCGATTGGTGGTTCTGCATCTCACGAATTCCACGTTCTTGCGAACAGTGGTGAAGACGTCATCGCGTTCTCAACAGAATCTGATTACGCAGCAAACGTTGAGATGGCTGAAGCACTAGCACCTGCAGGTGAACGTGAAGCAGGGACACTAGAAATGACGATGGTTGATACGCCGAACGCAAAAACCATCGCAGAGCTTGTAGAGCAATTCAACCTTCCAATTGAAAAGACTGTTAAGACGCTGTTTGTTAAAGCATCGGAAGAGTTTGATGGTGAATTAGTCGCGTTGCTCGTTCGTGGTGACCACGAGCTTAACGAAATCAAGGCTGAGAAACTGCCACAAGTTGCGGCGCCTTTCGAGTTTGCAACTGAAGAAGAAATTCGTGCAGCAGTGGGCGCAGGCCCAGGCTCTCTTGGCCCAGTGAATCTGTCATTAACCTTCATTGCAGACCGCAGTGTTGCAGCAATGAGTGATTTCGGTGCGGGTGCAAACATCGACGATAAACACTACTTCGGAATTAACTGGGGTCGTGATGTTGAGCTGGGTGATGTTGCAGATATCCGAACTGTTGTTGACGGCGATCCAAGCCCATGTGGTAAAGGTACGCTTCAGCTTAAACGCGGTATCGAAGTTGGCCATATCTTCCAGTTGGGTACCAACTACTCTGAGAAAATGAATGCAGGCGTACTGGGTCCTGATGGTAAAAACACTATCCTAGAGTTGGGTTGTTACGGTATCGGTGTATCTCGCGTTGTTGCGGCTGCTATTGAACAAAATCACGATGATAACGGCATCATCTGGCCAGAAGCGCTTGCACCTTTCAGTGTTGCGATTGTTCCAATGAACATGCATAAATCTGAGCGTGTACGTGAAGCCGCAGAGAAGCTGTACGCTGATCTAACGGCTGAGGGCATTGAAGTGTTGTTTGATGACCGCAAAGAACGTCCTGGTGTTATGTTCTCTGACATTGAATTGGTGGGTGTTCCACATACTATCATTATCGGTGAGCGCAGCATGGACAAAGGTGTGTTTGAATACAAACATCGCCGTGACGGTGAAAAAGTGCCTGTTGAAGTAGACGCAATGGTTGAATACGTTAAATCTCAAATGGCTTAATGATTCAAATAAAAACGCCTCAAAATTGGAGGCGTTTTTTTAAAGCACATTTTCGGAAAACGTGACGTAATTTCTGCCTTTTTCCTTCGATAGGTACAAGGCTTCATCCGCAAGCTTAAAATACTCGTCCACACTTCTACACTTTTCTTTCGCATCAACCATGGTTGCACCAAAGCTCATCGTTACCGGGATTCGTTTTCCTTCAAACGTAAATTCATACAACTCAATCGATTCACGAAGTCGCTCTAACACAACGAACGCTTCTTTTTCGTCATGAGGCGAAAACACCAAACAAAACTCTTCACCGCCAACTCTACCTACTCTGTCATAGGGGCGAAGCTTATGACCCAGTAGCTCTCCGAGTTGACGCAATAACGCATCCCCACCGGAGTGACCGTAGGTATCATTCACTTTCTTAAACCAATCGATGTCACACAGAGCAAAACAGAGTTTTCCTTTCTCTCTTTCTATACGAGAGAAATCTTCATTCAAGCGCTCAAATAGTGCCCTGCGGTTAAGCAACCCCGTTAATTCATCGTAACTGGCAAGATGATCTAATCGACGCATCGCATCCACCAGCCGAGATTGAAGCTCTAGCGTACGGATCCCAACATCAACGCGAGCCCGCAGTACCTGCGTATTAAATGGCTTAGGCACATAGTCATTGGCTCCTTTATTTAGCCCTAATGCAATATGCTCTGCACTGTCGCGCGCTGTACAGATAATGATGTAAGGCGGGTTGGATGTTTCGATTTGGCAGATCTTTTCACACAGTTCAATACCGCTATATCCCGGCATTTCCCAATCAAGAAGTAACAAAGATGGAGGATTGGGATGCATCATGACTTCTAATGCTTCCAGACCATCATTGGCAACAATGACGTCTAGTCCCCATTTTCGTAGAAGTACTTCAACAAGCTTTGCTAAAGCTTTGTCGTCATCTGCAACCAATGCAGTGAATGAAGGGGCCATGTAGTTATCCAACATCGAGTCATGAATAAAAATATAACACTCACCGTTCTATTGTATTGACTAGTGCTCAATAAATGACCCAGCTTTTAGCGTTCCATCACACTCGTTATGGAAACAGTTGAATAACAATAGCTTCAAAGCTCGCTATGCATACCAAGCCCAACTAATACGGCATGCTAAAGTTGTTACAACCACTGAGATCCAAGGATGAATCGGCCATAACATGAAGAGCAATAAAAAAAGCACAAAAGACAACCCTAAAAAGGTCGCGCTGATACTCAGTGGGGGTGGCGCACGTGCGGCTTATCAAGTTGGCGTATTGAAGGCAATCTCTGAATGGTATCCACGCGTTCATGCTAGCCCCTTTACCATTTATTGCGGGACGTCAGCGGGGGCGCTCAACGCAACATCGCTCGCGTGCCATTCGTCATCTTTTCGACTCGGCGTCAAAAAATTGTCTTGGCTTTGGTCAAAGCTACACACCAAAGATGTTTTTAGCAGCTCCTATGGCGACATACTTCATCACCTAGGCCGACAAGGATTTGCGCGCATGCGTGCACAGTATCACTGCGCCCCTCCTTTTGGCTTGCTCGATAATCGGCCTCTTCGAACATTGCTGAACAACGTCATAAACTACAACAAGATAGAACACCAAATCATCAACAAACACCTGCACGGTTTAGCCATAACTGCATCGAACTATCAAACCAGTAAGTCTGTGACCTTCTACCAAGGGCAACCTGAAATCCTGCCTTGGGTTCGCTCACGCTCCATGGGGCTTCAATGCCAAATCACCACTGAGCACTTGCTTGCCTCTTCTGCAATTCCCATTGTTTTTCCCGCTTCACAGATAGGGCACGGGTACTATGGCGACGGTTCTGTGCACCAAATTGCTCCGCTACGACCCGCATTAAAAATGGGCGCAGAGAAGCTCCTCATCATTGATTTAGCGCCACCACAAACCAAGAATAAACGGGCCCTACCCAGCGCACCAGGGCTTGCGACGCTCGGTGGGCACTTAATGGATGCCATCTTCGCTGATACATTGTCAGCTGATCTTGAGCACCTCGACAGAATGAATAACATCGTTTCTTCACTTGACAGTAAAAAAGCCGAAAATTTGGCGCTGCGGCAAGTTTCTGCCCTGCACCTTTCCCCTTCCAGCCCCTTCGAACCCTTGGTTGAGAAGTATTATTGTCAAATGCCTATCGCAGTTCGAGGCTTGATGAGATTGCTAGGCATAAGTCCTGTTGAAGATGCTGCAATCACCAGTTATCTGCTTTTTGAGCCGAAATATATCAACCACTTAATTGACATGGGGTACCAAGATGCTCAAAATCGTCGATCCGATTTAACGGCGTTTCTTTCTATCGAGTAAAACCCGTTAAACAAACCAATCATCGTAAGATCGATTATTTGGAATACTTTTTGCTTTAAGTATAACCAGCCCGCAGTAATGGATTTCAGAGGCATTATCGATGAGTACTCGACAACTGGAACAATTAAAGCAAACAGCGATACAATCGCGCCGCGTTCCTTTAGCCGCAGATCAGCGTCTGATAGTGCTACAAAAACTGCAAGGCAGACTCGAAATAGATTCTCTTTTTGAAGTGTTTTGCCGAGAGCTAGAAAAGCAAATCGATATCTCCCGCCTTATCTGGGAGCACAACGAGATTTCTCACATCGTTCGACGTGGTGGCTCCACCGATCACCGTCAAACCTTCTCCATCAAGTTCGCGCAATCCCCCTTAGGAATGTTGCAGTACTGCACGCCCTACAAACTCGATACTGATGAGATAAGCCTGATCCACACATACCACAGGTTACTGGCAGGGCCATTGAGCAATGCGATTGAGTACAATCGCGTTAGAAACCTCGCCTTGCTTGATAACCTCACAGGGCTCAACAACCGGACCAGTTTTGAACAAGATATTCGTCAATCTATCGCGCTTACAGAGCGCCAAGATCATGGTTTGATCTTAATGATTTTCGACATGGATAACTTCAAACAGGTTAATGACACCTATGGTCACTTAGACGGCGATAAAGCCCTACGCCGCTTTGCGCTACTTTTAAAGCAAGCCATTCGCGCATCTGATCGTTGCTACCGTTTAGGTGGTGATGAATTTGCGGTTCTACTTACACCCGCAACGCGCGAGTCTGCGCAGTTAGTGAATGAACGATTGAAAGCACTTATCTCGAAAGATGCCTTGCTCACGTCCCATAATATCTCCAGTTCTGTCGGCTGCTCTATATACCAGCAAGGCGACAACAGCACATCCATGTTTGAGCGAGCAGACCGCGGCATGTACCGACACAAAAATAACCGTCGTCGTCCTGCATAATCCGCCCTCTTTCACGCCGTTTACTCTCCTTTCATCTTTCTTTTTACGATATATTTCACTCAGCGTTTAATTTAGGAGTGATTATGCAAGTCTACGATTGTTGCACGTTGGTTCGTCAGCGTTATGCAGAAATTGGAAGCGGTGAACAAGGGTATATACCAAAGGCCATTCACTGTGCGCTCAAAACCTTAAACTCAATTGCATCAGACGAGTCTCTTCCTGAAGAAACTCGCGATCAGGCTGCATTCGCAGCAGCAAATTTGCTGATCAGTGACCACGAGGATGCATAATGGATCTAAAAAACTTTGAGAACATGGATGCGGTAATGCTGATGAGTATCGTAAACATGAAGCTAAGAGATGACTTTAACTCTCTAGACGATATCGTCCGATACTTTGACATTGACGCCGAAGCACTAAAAACTAAACTGGCGACTGCTGGCTTTGACTACATGGAAGAACAAAAGCAGTTTCGATAATCATGCATCATCGCCCAAAAAAAAAACGGAAGCCGATGCTTCCGTTTTTTTTACTAGTAGAGTTTCGCCGCGTTTACGCTACAGACATCCAAATAACAGCAGTAACCAGAGCAGGACAAACAAACTTCACGTAGAAAGGCCACACTTTCCAAAACAGGCTTTGCTCAATGCTTTCAAACCCTTCACGCATTTCCTGCAATTTCTGATAACGGTTCCACACCCAGCCACCATACAAACAGAACAATAGCGCTGCAATAGGTTGGATATACTGCGTTGCAACCGTTGCGACAAGGCCAAAAAGGTCACCAAAATTAAACACTATCACCGTACTGAATGCTGCAATCACACTGCCCAGCAACCAACTCGCTGTTGAGCGAGATGTGCCGACACGTTCGTTTATCAAGGCTACCGGACATTCCAACATAGAAATGGACGATGTCAGTGCTGCTATGGTCATCAAAACAAAGAACACTAAAGCAATGAAAGTACCTGCTACTCCTAGGCCATCAAACAACATAGGGAGCACATCAAACACTAATGTAGACGAACTGAGCAGTTCACCATGTTGATCGTAGATTTCGACGCCTTGTGCCATGGCTGCAAACATTGCAGGCATGATCACTAAGCCCGCGACGACTGCGACTGCCGTGTCCACCAGCGTCACGTTCATCGCCATCTTAGGCAGGTTTTCTTTACGGCTTAAGTATGAGCCATAGATAAGCATGGAGCATCCACCGATCGTAAGAGAGAAGAAGCCCTGCCCCATCGCTGCTAAAATTAAATCACTGTCCATGATTTTCGAAAAATCTGGGATCAGATAGTGTGCAAGGCCTTCGGTCGCACCCGGTAACGTCATGACATAAACAAACATGACACCGAACAATACAAACAGAGCTGGCATTAACCGTGTTGACCACTTTTCGATGCCATTTTTCACGCCTGCTTGAACGATCAAAATGGTCAGCAAGTAGAACACGCCTGCACCAAACAGGTTTCGGCCAACCGAGAAGCCTTTTAGCCAATCTGATGCAGCATACAAACCCACCAAATCCGCTCCAGCCGCCAACATGAATGACACTAGCCAGCCACCCACGATGCTGTAAAACGCCAAGACAAGGCATGGCACTATTAGTCCGATAAAACCAACACCACCACCGAGTTTTTTCGTGAGCGGTGTTTTACCTAAGGCGCGCATGCTGTCGATAGGGTTCGCTTGACCATGACGCCCAATCGCCATTTCGACAACAAGCATGGGGTAAGCAACCACAAGGATCAGCAACAAATAGATGAGAAGGAATGCTCCGCCCCCATTACTCGCCGCTTGTGTAGGAAACCCCCAAATATTACCTAAACCAACCGCTGCACCTGCAGCGGCAAGAACAAAACCGAGTCGGGAACTAAAATGCTCACGTCCTGCTGCCATTGAGTTAACCTCGAACAATGTAACAGTGAGCTAGTACACTAGTAAACCCTGGCGTTAATAGCAATAGCAGTGGATTTGAATGGCTAAAAAACGAGCGAGCAAAATATAAATCTGCGAGTTAGTCCGAAAGCAACAAAAAAGCCACAACACAAGTTGTGGCTTTCAATCAGCGATACCTGCTGGGCGGTTACTTCATTTGAGCGAAATATGCCGCGAGGTTTTCCATGTCTGCATCGCTTAGCATCGTTGCTTGAGGCTTCATGATTGCAGCTTGCGCACTGGTGCGCTCTCCATTTTTATAGGCTTTGAGCGCAGAAACAATGTACTGCGGATTTTGACCAGCTAGATTTGGATACCCAGGAATCGCAGCAATACCATTTGCACCATGGCATGCAGCACAAATTGCTGCTTTCGCTTTTCCAGCTTCCGCGTCTCCAGCGGCAAATGAGGGAGCAGCCGCCATCATGGCAACTAGCCCCAAAGATATAATATGTTTCATTGCTTCCTCACTTATTGTTATGTCTCACTAATCAATTTTTACACGTGAATAACATTTCCGCACTTAATCAATGATGTTTGTGCCAGACAAAGTCACAGTCCTGCCCCTCAAAGCCTTCACAAACAAAGAGCCCAGCCACAGCAACGAGTGTTTCTCCATAATAGAGTAGAGGAGTGCGTCTTCGCATCCAGCTTGGAACACCATATTCTTGATACAGCTTCTTCAGTTTGCGCTTACCCTGTCTTCCCAGTGGATGCGCCCAAACACTTTCAGGGTCAAAAAATATCGACACTTGCTCATCAGGTTTAGGTTTACGTAATTGCAGGCTAACTCGATTACCTTGAGCATCAAATTTGTGGCACGTTGATGCGAGTTCATCACCGAATAACGCTACCTGACCGCTCTCATTAGGCAAATCAGTGATCTGGTTTAGTGGTAGTGACACTCGCAAGTCAGAGATGTCTTTAAACTCAGGGACAACGTATAGCTGGAATTGAAAGCGTCTAACTTGCCAGTCTCCAAAGTGCAACTTGGGGTTAGCATCGTCTGAGGCAGCAATGACTGAGGAAAAAAGCGCACTTAACTGAGCGTGAGAGGCAGAAAGACCAGTGGTCTGTTTTAGCCAGCGACGAACCAGTGCTGACTGCATTTTCTCTGAATAGTCAGCAAGTGAATGCAAGGAGAGTACGTTCGGCTCGGGGCGAACAATGGCATCATGCGATTGAAGCAACTCTTCCAACAAGGCTTCTTGCTCTGCACATAAAGATGCAGTGCGGTTTATGGCCTTAACGAGACCAGGCCAGCGTGATTGTGCAGGAGGCAGCCAACGTTGACGAATAAAATTGCGGTCAAACTTACAATCTAGGTTGCTCTCATCCTCAACCCAGCTTAATCCTTGTTGCTCGGCATACGCTTCGATCTCTGCGCGTGTCACCGATAATAAAGGCCTCAATAGGTGCGCCTGCCCCAATGGGCGACAAACAGGCATTGCGGACAACCCTGCAGGCCCACTGCCTCTTTTAAGCGCGAGAAGGAAAGTCTCCGCTTGGTCATCGGCATGTTGCCCGGTCAAGACAAGGGCATTAGGTTCTACGCTGTTGGTAATGCCTTGATAACGCGCCGTTCTCGCCGCTTTTTCAACGCCCTCACCATTGTTTTCGACCTTTACCTTCACGCCTTTAAAAGGCAACCCCGAATCGCTCGCCCACGCTTCGCATTGCTTCATCCAAGCATCAGCATGGGGGCTCAGTCCGTGATGAATGTGGATCACTAAATAGCCATGTTGTGGATGAACATCCCTGTAGGTAGATAAAAGATCGAGCAGAACACGAGAGTCAATGCCACCACTAAATGCCAACACAATTTGGCGAGAAGATGGCGTATGGGCATCGAGAACATTTTCAAAAACAGAGAACAACATGTGTGCCTCAACGGAAACGGATTAGGCTAATCATACCATTCAGATACAAAAAAGGGCCTAATCAGGCCCTTTCAGTATTTTTCTTGAAGCTACGCAAAACAGCTTAGCAGTATCCATAACTCAGCAAACGCTGATAACGACGCTCACGCAGTGCTTCTTCATCCAAAGGTGCAAGGTCATTGAGCTGCTCAACAAGCAGCGCTTTGATGCTTGCTGCGGTTTGAGCGAAATCGCGGTGCGCGCCGCCCATTGGCTCGGCAATGATAGAGTCGATCAAACCCAGCTCTTTCAAACGAGGCGCCGTCATGCCCATGGCTTCCGCAGCCTGTGGCGCTTTATCAGAATCACGCCATAGGATTGATGCACAACCTTCCGGAGAGATTACCGAATAGGTAGAGTACTGAAGCATGTTCACGTAATCACCGACACCAATAGCAAGTGCGCCACCAGAGCCGCCCTCACCCACAACGTTACAGATCACTGGCACGGTCAACCCGGCCATTTCTTTCAAGTTGCGCGCAATCGCTTCTGATTGACCACGTTCTTCAGCACCCACACCAGGATAGGCACCAGCAGTGTCGATGAAGGTAATGATTGGCATTTTAAAACGCTCTGCCATTTTCATCAGACGCAGTGCTTTGCGATAACCTTCCGGTTTTGGCATACCAAAGTTGCGAATCACTTTCTCACGTGTTTCGCGGCCTTTTTGGTGACCAATAACCATGACGGGACGGCCATCAATTCGCGCCATGCCACCAACCATTGCCTTGTCATCGGCGTAAGCACGATCACCCGCTAATTCTTCGAATTCGGTGAAGATAAGATCTGCATAGTCCAAGGTGTATGGACGACGTGGGTGACGGGCAAGCTGAGCAACCTGCCACGCGCCTAAGTCACTGAAGATTTTTTTCGTCAATTCAGTGCTTTTTGTCTCCAATTGCTCGATTTCTTTATCAAGATTGACAGCTTCTGGATCGTCACCGCGCTTGGACACTACGCGCAGGGCTTCAATTTTTGCTTCCAATTCAGCAATCGGCTGTTCAAATTCAAGGAAATTAAGACTCATAGAGAAAGAATCCTGTTCAGGTAATGAAATGCCCCATTATTCATTTAACGGGGCAAAAGTATCAGTCAAATTCCAACTCGACCTGCTTTTCGCCGAGTAGGGTTTTTAAATCGTCGATCAATTTATCGTCTGGCGTAACGCGCCACTCTGTTCCTAAGACCAGTTTCGCGCGAGCATCGTCACGCTCGTAGTACAAGTTTACTGGCACCGTTCCCGCTCTATGCGGTTCAAGGATCTCACTGAATCTCTCGAAGAATTTATTATCAATTTGCCCTTCGGTCACAGATATAGCAAGACCACGCAGGTATTTTTCGCGTGCTTGGGCGAGATCTAACACCTCACGACCAGCCATTTTAAGGCCACCGTTGAAGTCATCAAAGCTGACCTGTCCCGAAACGACTAAAATTCGGTCTTTTTCTATGAGATCCAAGTACTTTTCTAATGCATCTGAGAACAGCATCACTTCCATGCGCCCAGATCGGTCATCCAGCGTGAGCAGACCAATTCGCGTTCCGCGCTTGGTTGTCATCACGCGAGCGGCAATAACTAACCCCGCAACGGTAGAAACCACATCTCGTTTTGTAGCGTGCGCATCTTCCAAACGCCATGTGATGTAATGCTTGAGCTCTTTGACATAGCTATTGATCGGGTGACCCGTGAGATATAAGCCTAAGGTTTCACGCTCGCCTTCTAACCATACTTTTTCAGGCCAATGCGGCACGTTAGCATACTTGTGCTCAACGTCTTCAGGCGCATCGGTCAGCACGCCAAACATGTCTGCCTGACCAAATGCTTCCGCTTGATGGTGTTGACTGGCTGACTTAATGGCATCATCCAGCGATGCGACCATAGCAGCACGATGCGGCCCTAAACGGTCTAATGCGCCTGATTGAATGAGTTTTTCAATGACACGCTTATTCACTTTTTTGGTATCAATTCGTGCGCAGAAATCGAACAAATCACGGAAGTAACCGCCTTCTTCGCGCGCTTTGATGATGTTTTCAATCGGCGCTTCACCCACGCCTTTAATCGCACCAATACCGTAAACAATCTCGCCTTTTTCGTTCACATTGAAACGATACAGACCCGCATTCACATCAGGTGGCAACATCGTCAACTTCATACGACGACATTCTTCCACCAAACCAACTATCTTGTCAGTGTTATCCATGTCCGCCGTCATTACCGCGGCCATGAACTCTGCAGGATAATGGGTTTTTAGCCAGAGGGTTTGATACGACACCAATGCATAAGCCGCAGAGTGCGATTTGTTAAAGCCGTAACCTGCAAACTTTTCAACCAAGTCGAAGATTTTCATCGCCAACTCACCGTCGACGCCATTCTTCACCGCGCCATCTTCGAAAGTTGCGCGCTGCTTGGCCATTTCTTCTGGCTTTTTCTTACCCATCGCACGACGAAGCATGTCTGCACCACCGAGGGTGTAACCAGACAAGACCTGTGCGATCTGCATAACCTGTTCTTGATACAGAATGATGCCGTACGTCGGCTCAAGAATTTCTTTTAATGATTCGTGTTGCCACTTTTCATCAGGATATGAGACAGCTTCACGGCCGCGTTTACGGTCGATAAAGTTATCTACCATGCCTGATTGCAGAGGTCCCGGACGGAACAGAGCAACCAGAGCGATCATATCTTCAAAACAGTCAGGTTGAAGGCGCTTGATAAGATCCTTCATCCCGCGGGATTCAAGCTGGAATACGGCTGTTGTTTCGTAGTTTTGCAATAAGCGGAACGACGCCAAGTCGTCCATCGGTATCGCTTCGATAACAACTGGGTCTAACCCTTCCTTCTCAAGACGGGGGTTAATCATCTTGAGCGCCCAATCGATGATGGTTAGCGTACGCAAACCCAAGAAGTCGAATTTAACCAAGCCTGCGGTTTCAACGTCATTCTTGTCGAATTGCGTAACAGGGAAATGCCCTTCGCTATCACAATACAAGGGCGCAAAGTCTGTGATGGTGGTTGGTGAGATAACAACACCACCCGCGTGCTTACCGGCGTTACGTGTACACCCTTCCAGGATGCGGCACATATCAATCAGCTCGCGAACGTCTTCATCCCCTTCGTATGACTCGCCTAACTGCGGCTCGACATCGAATGCTTTCGCCAACGTCATACCCGGATCGGGCGGCACCAGTTTTGAAATACGATCCACAAACCCATAAGGGTGACCAAGCACACGACCAACGTCGCGGATAACCGCTTTGGCGGCCATGGTACCAAAGGTAATGATCTGAGATACGGCATCACGGCCATACATTTCAGCAACGTGGTCGATAACCTTATCGCGTTTATCCATACAAAAGTCGACGTCAAAGTCGGGCATGGATACACGTTCAGGGTTAAGGAAACGTTCGAATAGTAGGTCAAATTCCAGCGGATCCAAATCCGTGATTTTTAGTGCGTACGCCACCAGCGAACCTGCACCAGAACCACGCCCTGGACCAACCGGAATATCATTATCTTTTGACCACTGGATAAACTCCATCACGATGAGGAAGTAACCTGGGAATCCCATTTGGTTAATTACGCCTAATTCAATATCAAGGCGTTCATCGTATTCAGGACGTCGCTCTGCCCTCACCGCGGGGTCAGGGAAAAGGAATTCAAGACGTTCTTCGAGGCCTTCTTGTGACTTCTTCACCAAGAACTCGCCAATCTCTAACCCTTCTGTCGGGAAGTTTGGCAGGAAATACTCGTTCAAACGGACTGTGACATTACAACGTTTTGCAATTTCAACCGTGTTAGCGAGGGCTTCTGGAATGTCATGGAACAGGTCGCACATTTCGTCTTCCGTACGAAGGTGCTGCTGCTCGCTGTAATTTTTTGGTCTGCGCGGATCAGCGAGCGTGTAACCATCATGAATCGCGACACGAATCTCGTGGGCATCAAACTGATCCGGTATAATAAAACACACTTCATTGGTTGCCACGACAGGCAATTCATTTTCAGACGCGAAATCCAGCGCAAAGTGCAGGTAGGCTTCTTCATCAGGGCGACCTGTTCGCGTCAACTCGATGTAATACGCATCAGGAAAGTGTGTTTGATAAAACTCGGCACATTGCTTGGCAAGCCCCATGTTGCCTTTCAGCAATGACTTACCTAAATCACCACGGCGACCACCCGATAAGATGATCAGACCGTCTTTAAGCTCTTCTAGCCACGCTTGATCAATGACGGGCTGGTGCTGAACATGGCCACGCAGATACGCTTTAGAAATCAGCAAGGTCAGGTTTTTATACCCAGCATTGTTTGCTGCAAGCACGGTCAACTGACACAAATCGTCACCGAATGCGTCCGACTGCACGTTAAAATCTGCGCCAATGATAGGCTTCACGCCGCAACCTTGCGCCGTGTTGTAGAACTTCACCAAACCACATAAGTTCGTAAAATCTGTCAATGCCATGGCAGGCATGCCCATTTCGGCAACTTTTTTGACCAAAGGCGGCACTTTCGACAGCCCGTCGACCATGGAATAGTCACTGTGAACACGAAGATGGATATAGCGTGGGTCTGACATAGAACTCGTACGTTACTGGTTTAGGGAAAGAAATTGTTGATGGGAAAATGCATTTCCCCTCGGAACATTATGCAAGGCCTAGGGCTTTTTTGACAGGTTTAAAGCTCTTTCGATAGCCTTCAATGGCACCATGCTGCTCTAACGCCTCAAAGTGCGCTTTGGTTGGATAACCTTTGTGCTTGGCAAAGCCGTATTGTGGGTATTCTTTGTCCAAGGCCTCCATTTCACGATCTCGAACCACTTTGGCAAGAATCGATGCTGCACTGATCTCGGCAACACGTAAGTCGCCTTTTACGATGGCTTGTGCTGGTACCGTGATACCCGAAGGCACGCGATTGCCATCAATCAGGACATAGTCAGGCGCAATGGGAAGGCCATTCACTGCACGTTCCATGGCAAGCATGGTGGCTGCAAGAATATTGATGTCGTCAATTTCTTCAGGTTCAGCTCGGCCAAGTGACCATGCCAGCGCTTTTTCTTTGATCTGCTCAAACAACACTTCGCGTTTTTTGTCAGTCAGCTTTTTCGAGTCAGTTAGCCCTTCGATAGGGTTATTCGGGTCAAGAATAACGGCAGCAGTAACCACAGCACCGACTAACGGGCCGCGTCCTACTTCATCCACACCTGCGATCAAAGTCGCATCTGGATATTCAAACGGTTCGAAGTCCATCATTAACGTCCAATCAAATTGAGTACAGCACGTGCTGATGTCGCATCAGCATCACAGCGAATCACTTCGTGCAGTTGTGTAAACACCTGCAGTAGCTCAGCGTTGTCGCCATCAAGGTAGGTTGTCACATCCTCAGCGAGTTGCTCTGGTGTGCATGCCTCTTGTAAACGCTCTGGCACAAGCGCTTTACCAGCAAGGATATTTGGCAAGGAAACAAATTCTGTTTTCACCATTTTACGGGCAATCCATGCCGTGATTGCGTTCACTTTGTAGCCAACGACCATTGGGCGTTTCACTAACATGCATTCGAGCGCAACAGTGCCTGAGGCAAGAAGCACAGTGTCAGATGCAGCAATCACATTTCTGGCAGTATCATCGACCAAGGTAAAATCGAGTTCAGGCGCCGTTTCTTTCCACGCTAACTCAAATTGCGCACGGCGCTTCTCATTCACCAATGCAACCACAAAGCCAAGATCTGGGTGTTTTTCTTTGAGCAATTTGCACGTTTCGATGAAGATCGGTGCAAGCAATTTCATTTCGCCACCACGACTTCCCGGCAATACTGCCAAGCAGCGATTGTCCGGCTCAAGACCAAGCAACTCTCGTGCAGCAGCTTTGTCGCTTTCTAGCGGAATGGCATCCGCCATGGTGTGACCAACAAAATCACAAGGCACGTTGAATTTATCGTAGAAGGCTTTTTCGAAAGGCAATAGAGCAAGAACGAGATCCGTCGCTGCTGCAATTTTAAAGATACGCTTTTGACGCCACGCCCAAACACTTGGGCTAACGTAGTGCACGGTTTTGATACCATTGTCTTTCAACGATTTTTCTAAACGAAGGTTGAAATCAGGCGAATCAATACCGACAAAGACATCAGGTGGATTGGCGACAAAGTAATCCACTAACTCGCGTTTTACTTTGAGAAGACGAGAAAGACGACCCAGTACCTCGACCAACCCCATCACGGAAAGCTCTTCCATGTCGAAAAGGGTTTCACAGCCAAGGGCTTTCATTCTTGGCCCTGCAATGCCAACAAATTCTGCATCGGGATATTGGGCTTTTACCGCTTTTATAAAGCCAGCACCTAAAATATCGCCGGAGATTTCCCCGGCGACAATTCCAATTCGTAGCGGCTTTGTTGCAACAGCCATTATCGAATAATACCTCGGCTTGAGTTATCAAAGAACTCAACAAAGAGTTGAAGTGCTTCTTCGTCTTTGGCCATTTCCACAATTTGCTTTTTCGCTTCTTCTAGCGTTTTGCCAGAACGGTAAATTTCTTTGTATACCGCGCGAATCGCTTTGATTGCAGCCTTGTCGAAGCCGCGGCGCTTGAGGCCTTCAACGTTAATACCGAATGGTGCACAGTGATTGCCTTGGGCCATGACGTAAGGTGGTACGTCTTTCACAACGATAGAACCGCCGCCCAACATACAATGGCTGCCAATGGTGCAGAATTGGTGAATCGCAGTCATACCGCCAACAATCGCGAAATCACCGACGGTCACGTGACCTGCAAGTGTTGCGTTATTTGCAAAAATACAACGATCACCAATGATGCAATCATGCGCTACGTGGGCATTGATCATAAATAAGTTGTCGCTACCCACCTGAGTATGACCACCGTCTTGAACGGTACCACGGTGCATGGTGACACTTTCACGGATGGTGTTGCGATCACCAATTTCCAGCGTCGTTGGCTCACCCGCGTATTTCAGATCCTGACACTCTTCGCCAATAGAAGCGAATTGGAAGATCTTGTTATCACGACCAATTTTGGTAGGCCCCTTGATAACCACGTGGGTTTTTACTTCAGTACCTTCACCGATCTCAACCCCAGAGCCTATGTAAGAGAACGCACCAATTTTAACATTGGCAGCAAGGGTAACCCCTTCCTCTACAACTGCGGTTGGGTGAATTTGCGCAGATTCATGAATCACGTTTAAAACTCTCTTCTGGCACACTTAAGGTCAGCAGAACACACCACTTTACCGTCGACTTTCGCGACACCAGTAAATGCAGCAATGCCGCGGCGCTCTTTAAGGAATTCAACTTCCAATACCATTTGGTCACCCGGTGTTACAGGCGCACGGAATTTGGCATTGTCGATACTTGCAAAGTAGTACAGTTCATTTTCAGCAGGTGCGCCAAACGTTTTGAACGCTAACAAACCTGTTGCTTGAGCCATGGCTTCAAGGATCAACACACCAGGGAAAATTGGCAGTTGCGGGAAATGACCCGTGAATTGAGGTTCATTGACTGACACGTTTTTGATCGCCTGAAGGTATTTACCTTCTTCGAAATCAATAACACGGTCAATCAAGAGAAATGGATAACGATGAGGCAGCAACTCTCGGATTTCGTTAATAGTCAGAACTTTATTTTCGCGAATCAAAGTATTATTCCCGTGTGAAAACTTATTATTGTTGTTGAATGCAAAATGGCCCACACCGCAAGGAATAGCCAACATGAGTCTCACTCAATATTGCTACTCGCCAGAAGAGTAGGCCATCGAGACAGCGTTTACTCGCTATCTTCTAGTTTTTTTTCAACAACTTTCAATCGTTTATGCATTTCTTCTATCTTCAATGTACGCGCAGCCGTTTTACGCCACTCGCGATTCTTTTGAAGAGGAATACCCGAAGAATACATACCAGGTTCAGTGATCGGCCGCATCACCATCCCCATGCCTGTGATGGTGGTGCCGTCTGCAATTTCGATGTGCCCATTAACGACACATGCCCCACCAAGAATGCAGTGTTTGCCTATTTTTGTGCTTCCTGCAATAACAGTCGCGCCTGCAATGGCGGTATTTTCACCGATCGTGACATTATGCGCGATCTGACACAGGTTGTCGATGATCACTCCATCAGCAATCAAGGTGTCATCCAGCGCACCACGATCGACGGTGGTGGATGCACCAATTTCCACGCGATCACCAATAATGACACTACCAACCTGAGGGATCTTAACCCAGCGACCTTTATCATTCGCGTAACCAAAACCATCAGAACCAATCACAGTACTTGATTGAATCAGGCAAGACTCTCCCAGTTTCACGTCATGATAAATAGATACGTTAGCCCATAGGCGAGTATTCGCACCGAGCACTGCGTTCTTTCCGACAAAACAGCCAGCACCAACCTGAACGTTATCGCCCAAGGTAACACCGTCTTCAATCACTGCATTGTGACCAATCGATACGCCTTTACCCAGCGTCGCGGTAGGAGAAACATACGCACTTGCCGCGATGTCCGTTGCACATGCTGGCGTTGTATCCAGCAACTGCGCCGTCAATGCATACCCTAAATATGGGTCTTTCATGACTAGCGCATTGCCGCTGCAATAAGCGAGGTCGGCTTCCTTGACCATCACCGCACTGGCCTGACATTCAGCGAGATGTTTACGATATTTGCTGCTCGAGAGAAAAGTAATATGCCCTTCACCCGCTTTATCCATACCCGCAATTGAGTGAATGACAATAGAACCATCACCATGAAGTTCAGCACTCAGTTTTTCCGCTAATTCAGCGAGAGTAATAGAAGCCATTTTTTACCTTACTTATTTTACTGCTTTCAGCACTTTCTCAGAAAGATCGTCTTTCGGGCTAGCAAAAAGAACAGCCTGACGATCCAAAATCATGTCATAGCCTTCTTTTTTCGCCAGTGAAGCGATCGCTTTCTGTAGTTTTTCAATCAGTTTACGTTGTTCTTCAGCACTGCGCTTGCGTTCATCTTCTTTTAGGTTGTTCACTTTCAACTTGTAATCAGCATCTAGCGATTGCAATTCACGCTGCAGTTTGGTGCGCTCTTTTTCGCTCATTAGCTCGCCGTTACGCTTCAGCTTATCCACGCCTTTTTTCAGCTTGCCTTCAAGACGTTCAACTTCTGCAATGCGGTCTTTGAATTCACGACGCAGTTTTTCACTCACATTGCTTTGCTTTGCCATTTGCGCAATCACAGGACCGGTAGATACATAACCGATTTTTTGCGCTGCTTCCGCTGCTGATGCATACATTGAAGCACTAAGAATGGCTAGGCTTAGGCCTGCCGCTTTGATAAATGGTTTCAAAATATTCTCCTAAAATTTGAAAATCAGAACGTACGGCCAATCGTAAAGGTAAAGAATTCTTCGTCATCACCTTCATATTTCTTGATAGGCTTAGACAACGAGAAAACAAGCGGACCCATCGGTGAGCGCCATTGAAGCGCAGCACCATAAGATGCACGATAGTTTGTTGGGTCGCTGTAGTCGTAGATGTACTCTTGTCCGCTGATCACACGCGCGTCGTTAAGGTCATATTCCGTATCCCAAACCGACGCAGCATCAACAAACACACTGGTTCGAATTGAGTTACGCACTTCTGCAGACACAAATGGCGTTGGGAAAATAAGCTCAGCACTAGCCAATGCCGTGGCATTACCACCAACAGAGTCATTACTGCCGACTAGCGCTGGGTTATTACCCGCACCTTGGTCATACACCGCTTTCGGACCTGCCGTGTTAGAACGGAAACCACGAAGCGTAGAGAAACCACCTGCGTAGAAGTTCTCATAAAACGGCATCAAGTAATCATTTTCGCCGTTGCTTCCATAGCCGTTACCGTAGCCCAATCGGCCACGCAATAAGAGCGAGAAGCTGTGCGATTCGGTTAGCGGCAAGTAATTTCGAACATCATACTGCGCTTTATAAAACTGTACGTCCGACCCTGGTACCGTCATTCGGAATGACGCACGTTGGTAGTTACCTGCTGTTGGGAAGAAACCACGGTTGAGGTTGTTTCGGCTCCAACTGATAGACCAATCAAAGTCATCCACTTCCAAACCGTTTTCGGTCGTATTGCCTTCTTGAGAATCTAGGAACTTCTCGATCTGGTAGTAACCGCCTAAGTTTTCAATTTGACGGTGCGTATAACCAACTGAGAAGTCGAAGTAATTCAATTCATCAAATGGGAAGCCCCATGTCAGACTGGTACCATAACTTTTATCGGTATAGTCAACGATGTTTGCATCCGATGCTTCAAATTCGTTGAAGAACACCTTGCCACCCAAACTAATACCATCCAAGGTCCAGTATGGGTCACGGTATTCGAGCGTCAGGTTTTTCTGGTAATCGTTGATCATGGCATTGATGCCAAAACGGTTACCTGAGCCTGCAAAGTTATCTTGTTGAAGACCGGCTTGGAAACTGATGCCTGATTCCGTGCCGTAGCCGACACCAAAGTTAACGTTACCGGAGTTTGCTTCTTTTACGTTGTATTCAACGTCTACCTGGTCTTCCGTACCCGGGACGCGCGTTGTACGCACATCAACGGTTTCGAAATAACCAAGACGGTTCAAACGCTCTTTACTGGTTTCAACCGATTTAGCATTCAACCACGAACCTTCCATCTGACGCATTTCACGGCGCAACACTTCATCACGGGTGATCTGGTTACCAGAGAAGCGAATATTGCGGACGTAAACGCGTTTACCAGGCTCAATACTGACATTCAACGCAACGGTTTGGTTGTCATCGTTAAATTCTGGAATGGTGGCAACTTGCGGGTAAGCATAACCTTGCTCACCCAGCTGACGTTTGATGGCATCCTCTAACGCGGTGACCTTCTCACCGTTATACACTTCACCATCTTTAATGGTGGAAAGCGCGGCAAAATCATCACTCGACTTTCCACCACGGAAATTGATATCTGACACACTGTAAGGCAAACCTTCATCAAGGTTCATCGTGATGTAAACGCCTTTTTTATCAGGCGAAATCGACACTTGTGCGGAATCAACACGGAATTTCAGATAACCACGGTTCAAATAGAAAGAACGAAGGTTCTCCAAGTCACCTGCAAGTGCTTGTTTCTGGTATTTCTCATCGGCGAGGAAATTCCACCAAGGCACATCAGAACGAAGCTTGAAGCTAGATTTCAACTCTTCGTCAGTGAACACCGTGTTCCCGATGAAGTTAATTTGTTGAATCTTTGCCGACACGCCTTCAGTGAACACAAACTTCACGTCAGCACGGTTACGAGGAAGTGGGGTGATAACAGCACTTACGAGGGCGTTGTATTTACCCACGCTGTAGTAGAAGTCTTCCAAGCCTTTTTCGATGTTTGACAAGGTAGTGCGATCTAACGACTCACCGATGCGCAAACCTGAAGCGGCAAGATTTTCACTCAATTGCTCATCTTCAATGGCTTTGTTGCCAGAGAAAGAAATGCTCGCGATCGTAGGACGTTCGATAACCTTCACCAGAAGGTCTTCGCCATCACGGAATACACGTACGTTTTCGAAGTTACCTGTGGCAAACAAGGATTTGATGATCCCTGACACATCGCCTTCGCCTATGTTGTCACCGACTCGGACTGGCATTGATAACAATGCTGCACCGAGACTGACTCGCTGAAGCCCCTCAAATCGAATGTCTTCCACCACAAACTCATTCGCTGTGACAGAACTTGAAAAAAGAAGAGAGGCTATTAAAAGTTTTTTCATCGCCATTGCTGCTCTGACTTTTCCTTGCTAAACGCTGAATCCTACAGTCGGGCAAAATCGTTAAATAACGCCACGGCCATCAATACCACAATAATGGCGGAGCCAACCCTGTATCCCATATCTTGAATACGCTCAGAGACTGGGCGGCGTGTTACGGCTTCAATACCGAAGAACAATAAATGCCCTCCATCTAAAACCGGTAACGGTAATAAGTTAATGATGCCTAAATTCACACTGATCAGTGCGAGAAAACCGAGAAAGTATACCAGACCAAAGTCTGCGGTCATCCCTGCACCTTTCGCGATTGAGATAGGCCCACTCAAATTTTCCACAGCGACATCGCCAGTGAATAATTTCTTTATCATGCTCGCGGTCAATACCACTATCTGCCAGGTTTTTTCCATGGCTTGAGGTATTGCCTCTAAAGGACCGTATTGAATTGTAATTTGATAAGACTCAGGCCACGGTTCCGTTTTTGGTGCGAAGCCCGCATAACCGATTTGCTTATCGCCTTGCTCTCTCGCATCTGGAATCAATTCGATTGCTTTTTCCTGACCGTCACGAAGCACAGTAAGAGGGACAGGCATATTCGGGTGATTGCGAATGAGGGTTACAACCTCCATCCAATCAGTAATCGGCTGACGATCAATCGTCAACAATTCATCGTCCGCGAGTAAGCCTACACGCTCTGCCGCACTTCCTTCGACCACTTGTGAAATGACATTCGTCACTTCCGGTGAATAAGGCGTAATGCCCAGTGTGCGCAGCGCAGACTCTGTCTCAGGGTTAAAAGACCAAGACGATAAATCGAGCGTCTTCGTTACTTCATATCCCGCGTTACTCTGAGGCTGTGCCGTCAAAGTCATCGACTCATCGCCGATGTGGGAAATGAACTGCAAATTTACGGATTCCCAATCACGCGTTTTGATACCAGATACTTGGGTTAGTTCCATTCCAGGCTCAATTCCCGCCTGCGCAGCAATAGATTGCGGAGCTACGTCACCAATAACGGGCTTTACGGCCTGCACGCCAATAAGCATAACAAGCCAGTACGCGAAGATAGCAAACAGGAAATTTGCGATAGGGCCAGCAGCGACAATGGCGCTGCGCTGCCAAAGTGGACGGTTGTTAAAAGCGTGCGGCTTCATTGCTTCGGGCACATCATCAACACGCTCATCAAGCATCTTGACGTAGCCACCAAGCGGGATCATCGCCAGTGTGTATTCGGTGCCGTCTTTGCCTACACGTTGCCAGATGGCTTTACCAAACCCGATAGAGAAGCGCTCAACTTTGACACCACATCGACGGGCAACCCAAAAATGACCGAACTCATGTACAGCAACCAACATGCCCAGTGCAATCAAGAAAAAACACAGATTCCACAAAATCGCACTCATCGTTTCACCTTATTCACGCAATCCATTGCCATCGCGCGCGCTTTTGCGTCGATGTCGAGCAAGCCTTCAAGGCACGTTGGCTCGCTAAATACGGCATTTTGTAAAACAGCATCGTTAATATCAGCAATCTGTGTAAAGCCTACAACGCCATTCAAAAAGGCTTCAACGGCAATTTCATTGGCCGCGTTTAACGTTGTTGTTGCTGACTGTCCGACGTAACAAGCGTCAATCGCCAGTTTCAAGCACGGGTAGCGAGCAAAATCGGGCTTCAAAAAGCTAAACTCGGCCACCTCGGTAAAATCCAGCGGTTTCACCCCCGCATCAATACGTTCAGGGTAAGCCATTGAATACGCGATAGGCGTGTTCATGTCAGGACGACCCATTTGCGCCATGACAGAGCCATCGCGATATTGCACCATCGAGTGAATAACAGATTGAGGATGGATGATCACATCTAATTGTTCGCGTTGGGCATTAAACAACCAACGCGCTTCAATATACTCAAGGCCCTTGTTCATCATAGTGGCTGAATCCACTGAGATTTTAGGCCCCATAGACCAGTTAGGGTGCGCGATGGCTTGGGCTGGCGTTACCGATGCTAACGCATCAATGTCCGCATAACGGAATGGACCGCCCGATCCTGTGAGCAAAATCTTACTCACGCCTTCAGCGGCGAGATCACACATACCAAGTCGGGATTGGATAGACATTGGTAGGCATTGGAAAATCGCATTGTGTTCACTATCTACCGGCAGTAATTCCGCCCCATAGCGATGAACAGCATCAATAAAGAGCTGTCCAGACATCACCAATGCTTCTTTATTCGCGAGCAATACGCGCTTACCCGCCTGCACTGCTGCCATCGTAGGGATCAAGCCTGCCGCCCCAACGACTGCCGCCATAACCGTGTCAACATCAGAGTGGGATGCGAGTGCAGAGAGGCCATCAACACCGCTTAGAACGTCTGTCTTGATACCTTCTTTTCGCAACGCATCTTGCAGTTTTTTTGCAGCAGTTGCATCGGCCATTGCAGCAAAGCGGGGTTCCCACTTCACACACAGCGCGATCATTTTTTCGACATTTGCATTTGCAGCTAGCGCAAACACCTCAAACGCGTGAGGATTCTTCTCAACCACCGCCAGTGTGCTGCTACCAATCGAGCCAGTCGCACCAAGAATCGTTAACTTACGCATAGAGCACTCAATTATTCATTACATAATGTTGTACAAAGGACAAATCACCGGCCTGTCGCCGATGATGTCTTTATGCCAACCAAAAATATAAAACGGTAAAAACAGGAAAAGCAGCGGTTAGGCTGTCAATACGATCAAGGATCCCACCATGCCCCGGTAAGATACAACCACTGTCTTTCACGCCAGCCACGCGTTTAAACATGCTCTCGGCCAAATCACCAAGCACCGATGCAAACGACGTCACGAGTGCAATCGCACCCAGCGTGTAGATGGAAGAAAATGGGATAGAGAAAAGATGTGCAACGCCCGTGGTCACCAACACAGATGCCACCAAGCCGCCAATTAAACCTTCAATGGTTTTATTGGGACTGACTGAGGGTGCCATTTTGTGCTTTCCAAAACGTTTACCCGCAAAATACGCGCCCGTATCAGCAGCCCAAACCAACAAACACACCATCAGCACGAGCTTCGCGCCTAGATAAGGTTGTGTGTCGTAGCCATTAGCACGAAGCAGCAATACGCTCCAAAGGAACGGGATCAGTGTTAATATACCGAACAGCTGCTGCAAAACAGCACTGTTAGACCACCAATGTGTGCCTTTAGGATATTTCAGCACCATCCCGGTCGCGAATAGCCACCAAATAGCACCACTCAATGCAACAACACCACCGTGTAAGCCGGAAAGTTCTAAACCTGTTTCGTTGACAGGAAAAGTAAAAAGAGACCCAATGAGAAGTAACGCTGGCACAATGAAACCGCGAGGACGAGAAGAGACGTCAACAAACTTTGTCCACTCCCAATGACCTAGCAGTGTTACGCCAGCAACAGCAATAACAAAAATATGAAACGGCAATAAAAAGATGCCTGCAATAACCATAGGGGCTAGCACGGCGGCCGTTAAAACACGTTGTTTCAGCAAACGAAACCCTCTTTATTTTTCTACTTTTAACATCGCCTGAATTTGCTCGCCCGTGCAGCCGAATCGGCGTTCACGGTTAACGTACCAAGCGATGGCATCAGTAAGGCTGACTTCGTCAAAATCTGGCCAAAATTGCTCGGTAAAATACAGTTCAGCATAGGCAGCCTGCCACAGCATAAAATTACTTATGCGGCATTCGCCGCTGGTGCGAATCATCAAGTCTACATCAGGAAGCTGTGCTGTCGTCAAATGCACAGAAATATCCGCTTCAGTCAATTGGTCTGCTGGAATACCGCCATCTGCAACCTGACTTGCCAGCTTTTGTACTGCCTGCAGGATGTCCCACTGACCGCCATAGTTAGCCGCAATGTTTAGCACTAGACCTGGGTTATTCGCCGTCAGCGCTTCTGCCGATGCAATCTTATCTTGAAGTGACTTGCTAAATCGGGAGGTATCGCCGATTACTCTTAATTTGACACCATTCTTGTGTAGGCGCTTTGCCTCACGTCCTAAAACAGTGACAAATAACTCCATCAGCAAGCTAACTTCGTCCTCAGGGCGACGCCAATTTTCACTGCTAAAAGCAAAAAGCGTGAGTACTTTAATCCCAAGACGATTAGCAGTTGAGACGGTTTTTCTGACGGCATCAACGCCGGCTTTGTGCCCAAACATTCGGGCTTTGCCACGCGCTTTTGCCCAACGGCCATTGCCATCCATGATAACGGCAATGTGTTTAGGGAGCAGGCTTGAATCCATCTCTAGATTGGATGATAGGGAGCTCATGATTATCCTTCGCAAATAAAAAGCGCTGTACTGCTAGCACAGCGCTTCGGCAACGGAATCAGAGTGTAGCCGGAATTAGACTTCCATCAACTCTTTTTCTTTCGCTTCAAGAATCGCGTCAATCTCTTTTACTGCCGCGTCAGTCAGCTTTTGGATGTCGTCTTGACCACGACGGTCATCATCTTCAGAAATTTCTTTTTCTTTCAGAAGACCTTTAAGGTCACCGTTTGCATCACGGCGGATGTTACGAACAGCCACACGGCCTTGCTCAGCTTCAGCGCGAACAATTTTAACGAGGTCACGACGACGCTCTTCTGTTAGCGGAGGCAACGGAACACGGATAACCGTGCCCGCAGACATTGGGTTTAGACCCAAGCTAGAGCTCATGATTGCTTTTTCAACCGCTTGTGTCACTGAACGATCGAATACAGTGATCGCAAGTGTACGAGAGTCTTCAGCAACAATAGATGCCAATTGCTTAAGTGGCGTTGGCGCACCGTAATATTCGACAGATAGACCATCAAGCAGTGCAGGATGCGCACGACCCGTACGGATTTTAGACAGATTATTCTTCAGCGCTTCAACGCTTTTCTGCATGCGTTCTTTCGCATCTGCGTTAATTTCATTGATCACGAGAGTATCCTTGAAGATTCTTTTTTCTAATTAGCGGATTATGCCACTAATTTTGATTAACCGTTATTAATTAGTGTGCCTTCTTGCTCACCCATCACAACTCGGCGCAACGCACCCGGCTTATTCATGTTAAATACACGCATAGGCATCTTGTGATCACGTGCCAAAGTGAATGCAGCTAAGTCCATCACTTTCAATTCTTTTTCTAGCACGTCTTGGTAAGTCAGGTGACTGTAGAGCACCGCATCAGGGTTCTTCGCTGGGTCTTCAGTGAACACACCATCAACTTTAGTGGCTTTAATCACGATGTCTGACTCGATTTCAATACCACGCAAGCACGCAGCAGAGTCAGTGGTGAAAAATGGTTACCAGTACCCGCAGAGAAAATCACTACACGGCCATTACGAAGCTGACTGATTGCTTCTGCCCAGTTGTAGCTGTCACACACACCATTAAGAGGAATGGCAGACATTACCCGCGCGTTCACATAGGCACGGTGTAGCGCGTCGCGCATCGCCAGACCGTTCATCACGGTAGCCAGCATACCCATGTGGTCGCCCACAACCCTGTTCATACCCGCTTCGGCAAGACCTGCACCACGGAATAGGTTACCACCACCGATAACCAAGCCAACTTGTACACCAAGTTCAACAAGTTCTTTAATTTCTTGAGCCATACGGTCAAGAACTGCAGGGTCGATACCGAACCCTTCTTTTCCTTGCAGCGCTTCGCCGCTCAATTTAAGCAAAATTCGTTGATAAGCTGGTTTTGGGTTTGTAGTCATGCTCACGGACCTTTAGGCACTTAACTTATACGGATGGGATTGTAAAAAGACCGCAGGATTCTGCGGTCTTTTGGGTTCTATAAAAAGGGATTAACCTTTTTGAACAGCAGCTACTTCGTCTGCGAAGCTCATTTCTTGAGCTTTCTCGATACCTTCACCTACTTCTAGGCGAACGAAGCTAGAAACTGAAGCGCCTTTCTCTTTCAAGAATTCGCCAACAGTTTTCTTAGGTTCCATGATGAATGGTTGACCAGTTAGAGAAACTTCGCCGGTGAATTTCTTCATGCGGCCAACAACCATTTTCTCAGCGATTTCTTGAGGCTTGCCTTCGTTCATCGCGATTTCAACTTGGATTTGCTGCTCTTTAGCAACAACGTCAGCTGGTACGTCTGATGGGTTAACGTATTCTGGCTTAGAAGCAGCAACGTGCATAGAAACGTGCTTAAGTACTTCTGCGTCGCCTTCGCCAGCAACAACAACACCAATGCGCTCACCGTGACGGTAAGAAGCGATTGATACGCCTTCTACGTAGTTAACACGACGGATAGAGATGTTCTCACCGATCTTGGTAACTAGCGCGATACGTGCTTCTTCGAATTGCGCTTGCAGTTCTTCAACTGACGCTTTAGACGCTAGAGCTGCTTCAGCAACTTCGTTAGCGAATGCAGTGAAGCTGCCATCTTTAGCTACGAAGTCTGTTTGACAGTTAACTTCAACAAGCGCAGCAACACCGTCAGCATCTTTGATGATGATTGTGCCTTCAGCTGCGATGTTACCTGCTTTCTTAGCAGCTTTCGCAGCGCCACTTTTGCGCATGTTTTCGATTGCTAGTTCGATGTCGCCGTTGCTTTCAACAAGCGCCTTCTTACATTCCATCATACCTGCGGCTGTACGGTCGCGCAGTTCTTTAACCAGGGCAGCGGTAACAGTTGCCATTGTTCAATCCTCGATTCGAAACTTTTGGGTAAAAATCAGGGGCCGTAATTTGGCCCCTGCTAACCTACTTAGCTTACAGCGCCGTTCATGACAGCCTGATTGCTAAGAATGCTCACAAAGAGCAAATATTACTCAGCGACTTCAACTAGCTCGTCTTCAGCTTGAGCTACGATGTCCTGGCTACGGCCTTCTTTGTAAGACTGTGCTGCAGCGTTCAGGTACAGTTGAACAGCGCGGATTGCGTCGTCGTTACCTGGGATAACGAAGTCAACGCCATCTGGATCAGAGTTGGTATCAACTACTGCGTATACTGGGATACCCAGGTTGTTCGCTTCTTTAATCGCGATGTGCTCGTGATCTGCATCGATAACGAATAGTGCGTCAGGAAGACCACCCATGTTTTTGATACCGCCAAGAGATTTTTCTAGTTTCTCCATTTCGCGAGTACGCATTAGGGCTTCTTTCTTAGTCAGCTTCTCGAAAGTACCGTCAGTTGCTTGAACTTCTAGCTCTTTAAGACGCTTGATTGACATGCGAACTGTTTTCCAGTTAGTCAACATACCGCCCAACCAGCGGTTGTTCACGTAGAACTGGTCACAGCTTTCTGCAGCTGCTTTTACAGAATCGCTCGCGGCACGCTTAGTACCAACGAAAAGTACTTTACCTTTACGCTCACCAACTTTTGTCAGCTCGCCAAGTACTTCGTTGAACATTGGTACAGTTTTTTCTAGGTTAATGATATGAACCTTGTTACGTGCACCAAAGATGAATGGCTTCATCTTAGGGTTCCAGTAACGAGTTTGGTGACCGAAGTGAACACCAGCTTTAAGCATGTCGCGCATTGAAACAGTAGCCATTTTAAATTCCTCTAGGGGGTTAGGCCTCCACATATCCCATACATCCGACCCTAAATGGGCACCCCGGAGCATGTGTCGATATGTGTGTGAGTTATATTAGTCAATAATGAAACCAGCCTACTTAGAACCTGTTTCGCAGATTTACTAAGAAGGCGTATTTCGGCGCGCTTTATACCATAAAAAGCGACCGTAAATCCAGCAGAAAAAAGTCATTGCTTGTCGGCTTGAGGTTCCCACATGGCGATGCGATTGATAATATGTACCCATAGCAATCAATTCATCCCTTACCAAATAAGGGAACCAACTGAGAGATAGCAATGAGCGCGACTATTAAATCGGCTGAAGAAATCGAAAAAATGCGCGAGGCAGGTCGCCTTGCGGCACAAGTGCTAGAGATGATCGAAGAGCACGTCAAAGTGGGTGTCACCACCCAAGAATTAGACGACATTTGCCACATGTTCATCACTGAAACGCAAAGCGCGATTCCGGCACCGCTCAATTATCACGGGTTCCCAAAATCGATTTGTACCTCTGTTAATCATATTGTCTGTCACGGCATCCCTAATCCAAACGATGTGCTGAAAGACGGTGATATTATCAATATTGATATCACCGTTATTAAAGATGGCTACCATGGCGACACCTCTAAGATGTTTTTAGTCGGTGAAGTCTCTGCTGACGATAAAGCGCTGTGCCACGTTGCCCAGGAAAGCCTTTACCAAGCCCTGAAGAAAGTAAAACCAGGTGCACGCATTGGTGATTTAGGCTCTGAAATTCAAAAATTCATCAAGAACCGCCCTAAGCGTTACTCTATCGTCAAAGACTACTGCGGCCACGGTATCGGCGCGCAGTTCCATGAAGAACCGCAAGTCGTTCACTACAAGAACAGTGACCGAACCCTGATCCAAAAAGGCATGTGTTTCACCATCGAGCCTATGATCAATGCAGGCAAGTTCGGCACCGTATTGGACGAAGAAGACGGCTGGACGGTTTATACTGTTGATGGCAAAAAATCAGCGCAATGGGAGCACACCATTCTCGTCACAGACAATGGGTGTGAAATTCTCACCCTACGCAGTGACGAATCGCTTCCACGTGTTCTGAACAACGCTTAATCATCGACAGTGAAGTCGGCCTTAGCGCCGGCTTTTTTATTTCTACCTCACCAACAGAACGCAATAAAAAATATCATGGTGAGTAGACAATCTTTTTTGCGCTGATGGATTTGGGTTTAACTCAAAAGAAATATCAAGGAAGACAATGAACGACGTTCTGCTCCAGCCTCAAGATCTAACCGAAGAACAACTTAATGTGCCCGAGCTAAAACACCAATTAACCTTGTTTGGTGACGCTCAAAAAGTGGCATTTCTGGCTCATGCACCTGTGAATGACTTGGTTTACCAGCGCGCAGAGTTCATCGACGCACTTCTTCAACGGCTATGGCAGCATTACGCGTTTAACCACAACCCCAACCTCACATTGATTGCGGTGGGTGGCTATGGTCGCAACGAACTTCACCCATTGTCAGACATAGACCTTCTGATCCTCAGCGAAAGCGGCATTGAAAAGCAGTATGAAGCGCGTCTGAGTGAATTTGTTACCTTGCTTTGGGATTTAAAGCTCGAGGTCGGTCATAGCGTCAGAACCCTTTCTGAGTGCTTGGATGTCGGGTTAGATGACCTCACCGTCGCGACCAACTTGCAAGAAGCAAGATTGCTCTGCGGCAGCGAACATATTTTCCATCAATTAAAAAACAGCATTCACTCTGAACAATTCTGGCCTAGCGACAAATTCTTCCAAGCCAAAGTACAAGAACAGCGCGATCGTCACGCGCGTTACCATGACACCGCCTATAACCTCGAGCCGGATATCAAATCCAGCCCGGGTGGCTTGCGCGATATTCATACCTTAAGTTGGATTGCGCGACGCCACTTTGGCGCGACAAGCCTGCGTGAAATGAGTAAATATGGCTTCCTCACAGACGCCGAATTTCGTGAACTCGATGAGTGCCAAACTATGCTGTGGCGCATTCGTTTCGCTCTTCACCTCGAACTGCGACGCTACGACAACCGCCTCACCTTCTCCCACCAACCATCCGTGGCTGAGACCCTCGAATACAAAGGGGAAGGCAACCGCGGCATTGAACTGATGATGAAGGATTTCTATCGTACATTAGGCCGTGTGTCAGAACTGAACAAAATGTTAATCCGCTTGTTTGCGCAAGCCATTGAAGACGGACCTGATCACAAGAAAATTGAAATACTTAGCGATGATTTTCAGCGTCGTGGACGTCAAATTGAAGCGAGAAAACCCGCCCTATTCCAAGCGCGTCCCGACACCATCATTGATATGTTTCTGCATATCGCGAATGACAAGTCGATCGAATCCATCTCTGCGCCGACATTGCGTCAGCTGCGCACAGCCAGACGCCGTTTAAATCGATTTCTTTGCGACATTCCTGAAGCAAAAGAGAAATTTATCGCGCTCACTCGCCACCCAAATGCACTGCATAAAGCGTTTTTGTTGATGCACAAGCACGGCGTTTTATCTGCATATCTGCCGCAATGGAGCCAAATTGTAGGACAAATGCAGTTTGACCTATTCCATGCGTACACCGTCGATGAACATACCATTCGTCTGCTCAAACACATCAACGGCTACAACAATGATGAAAATCGCGAAAAACACCCGATTTGCTGTGATATCTACCCGCGTTTAGCAAAACCCGAATTGCTGTTACTCGCAGCCATTTTCCACGACATAGGAAAAGGTCGTGGCGGTGACCACTCAGAAATAGGGGCAGAAGAAGCACATACTTTCTGTATTGAGCACGGATTTTCACGCCCTGAAGCCAATCTCGTCAGTTGGTTGGTTAAAAATCACTTACTGATGTCGGTCACGGCACAGCGCCGCGATATCTATGACCCTGATGTAATTACCGAGTTCGCGAAATCCGTCCGTGATGAAGAACGACTCGATTACCTTATATGTCTGACCGTTGCCGATATCAATGCCACCAACCCGGAACTTTGGAACAGTTGGAAGCGCACCCTACTGGCTGAATTGTATTACTCCACGCAGAAAGCGCTGCGTCGAGGCCTTGAGAACCCGCCTGATATCCGAGAGCGCATCAGGCACAACCAGCAACTCGCCTCCGCGCTGTTGAGAATGAATGGCCACCCGCCAAGAGAAATAGAGCTTTTGTGGCAGCGATTCAAGGCTGATTATTTCTTACGTCATACATACAAGCAAATTGCATGGCATAGCGAGAATATCCTCGCGCACGACAGTGATGAACCACTCGTGCTCGTCAGCAAAAATGCCACCCGTGGCGGTACAGAGCTTTTTGTTTATAGCCAAGACAGGCCAAGTCTTTTTGCGCGCGTTGTTGCTTCGCTCGATAAGAAAAACCTCAGCGTGCATGATGCACAGATCATGACCAGTAAAGATGGCTTCGCACTGGATACCTTTATGGTGCTGGATGCAAACAACGAAGCCATCTCATCAGACCGTCATACCAAAATTAAAGAAGGGGTAACCCATGCACTGATGCAAGAGGGTGCCATCACGCTACCTTGCCGCCGTGCATCACGTAAATTGATGGCATTTAACGTAAAAGCTCAGGTCAATTTCATCCCTACTCGCACAGGCCGACGAACACTCATTGAGCTTGTTGCCTTAGATACACCAGGGTTGCTGGCTCGCGTGGGCGCGATATTGGCGAGAGAAAAAGTGTCATTACAAGCGGCGAAAATCACCACCATTGGTGAACGTGCAGAAGACTTTTTCATCGTGACGGATAACGAGCGCCAAAGCCTTTCAGAAGAACAACAGACATCACTGAAAGAAGCGCTGTTTGATGCAATAAATGATGCATCTTAACGGGAAAGATCCCCAACGTACTGCTTGAGGCGATCTTGACCACAAGTCTCAGTCTTTGATCATTTCGGCTATTGGGGGTCAATACACGCAACTGCTACAGTGAAGCAATCTATTTTCACAATTCATTCAGTGTGCTCGTATAGAGGTAGTTATGTATCAGAATCTTGTGAACATCGGCATCGAAAATCCTGAAAACATCGAACGTTACACCCTGCGGCAAGAAGCAAACTCCGACACACTGAAGATTTATTTTCATAAGTCTAAGGGCGAGCTATTTGCGAAGAGTGTGAAATTTAAATACCCACGCCAACGTAAGAATGTCGTCGTAGACAGTGGCAGTGGCCTTTTCCGCGAAGTAACTGAGATCAACCGTAGTCTGTCTTTGGTGGTCGACGAGCTCGATAAGATCGTGAGAAAAGAGCAAGGCGAACAGGATACCAAGAAGAAGATTCTTCACGATCTCCGCCACTTAGAAAAAGTGGTCGCCAGCAAGATCGCCGAGATCGAGGCCGATCTAGAAAAGCTATAATCACACATAGCGAGAATGAAAAAACCGCCTGATATCGGCGGTTTTTTTTGTTTTACAGCATCAGCGCGTCTTTCTACAGCTCATCGTGCAGCGCTAATCCATCCAGCACGCGACGCCACACAGAATCAACCTTCGCTTCAATGTGTACATCTTCCCCCGTCACTGGGTGAATAAACTGCGTGCTTGATGCATGCAGCAAGAGTTGATGGCAGTCGAATTCATCGCGAAACAATCGATTGTGCCTACCGTCACCATGGTTCACATCACCAACGATGTGATGGCTTAAATGGTGCATATGGCGACGTAATTGGTGTTTACGCCCCGTGTGCGGTTTCATTTCCACCAGCGTGTATCGACAGCATTGATAGCGCCCCATTGGGATAGGTAACTCAGCATGAGCAATTGGACGGTACTCGGTGATCGCTTCTTTAGCTTCAGGCTCTTTGGTCGCTTTCTTATCTGCAATCTTATCCAGTTCTTCTTTTAACGCGTAATCAAGCGTCGCCCCTTCCTGGATCCAGCCGCGAACAATCGCATGATAGGTTTTATGAATATCGCGACCCGCAAACTTTGGCATCATTTCCGCGGCCATTTCAGAGGACAACGCAAAAAGCAGCACCCCGGACGTAGGGCGGTCTAATCGATGCAAGGGGAAAACATGCTGGCCGATTTGGTCACGAAGTGTTTGCATAACAAAGCGCGTTTCACCTTTATCGAGCCAAGAGCGATGCACCAGCATGCCAGAAGGTTTATTTACAGCGATGAGCCATTCATCGCGATAGAGTATTTCTAATTCGATTTGCATCTTACGTCGTTATCACTGAGAGGAGGTTTGGAAAAGTGCGTCAATATTTTGAGTCACGCGGGCAATCGCATCGCGCCCATGCGCGCCATTAAGCGCTTCTTCAACATACGGTGAAATAGAGAAAGCCGAAGGAAGCGGCAATTCATGGTCGACCAACTGGCTCATTTTCGGAATGAATACCCACTGCAGCCATTCGGTACACGTTAAGGTATCAACAGAAAAAGGTTCAACACTCGACAAGGCTTCATCAGAAGGAGGGACTGATTGCCAGTGCCCATGTTGCTCGAGTACTTGCTGCAGACTGACCAGCAGCACCTTTACATCTTGGTGTTGGCTCATAGATTTTGTCTCTTATCTGGTCGTATGGGTTGAATTTCTTACTTGGCGCAAGCATATCACTATTCATAACGCTCAGCGAAAAGCCTTGTTACCCTTCTCCCCAGCTTTCAACATGCGGGATTGATACACTGGCCATTCTTCGCATTACGCCAACGACGGCACGACCAATTAGAAGTGATCATGGAAAATACTCTTTCTCTTAACGCCATTTTTAGCCAAGCCAACTGCGATTTTGTGGTTTTTGATCTGAGCCGTCGCGTCACGGAAATCAGCAACAAAGATTTTATCGCCATTGAAGAAAACCGTGTCGCCTACCCTTTTCCTGCGCAACAACACGCGCAAATGGGCATCGCCTTTTGGCAACCCAATCAATCGCCTTGGATTTGGTTTTTGAAAATGCCGTTGGACGAACGAGGCTTGCTCCAACAAGCAGCCTTGGGCGATTTTATTCAGTTTGTTGCCCAGGCTATGGGGTCAACGCTCAACACAACCCCCACCGAAGAAGAGCAAGAAAAGCTCGCGGCAAACCCATATACCTTTACGCCGCAAGATGACAAGAAGGCGATGTTCCATGCCTTTTTAACCGCGCGACTTAATCAGCCCGCCAGCCAATATTACGATCACGCTCAACACTACACCT
>JBELME010000011.1:27284-36134 GCA_042096095.1 Enterovibrio sp. | reverse complement strand
AACGCTGACGCCAATACCTTTGATGGTTTTTTAGAAGTCCAATTGAATGATGATTGGAAAACCTACTGGCGAACGCCAGGTGAAGGTGGCATTGCCCCTAGTTTTGACTGGCAAGCATCAGAAAACCTAAAAGATATCACTTGGCACTGGCCTGCTCCTCAACGCTTTGACCTTTTAGGTATTGATACCCTTGGTTACAAAGGGCACGTTATCTTTCCTCTCACGTTTACGGCAGAGAATATTCAGAAGCCTGTGAACATCAAAGGCAAGGTCACGGTATCGTCGTGCACAACCGTATGTGTACTCACCGACTACCCCATTGATTTAACGTTAATGCCAGCCGCCTTGAAAACCGACCTTCAAGCGCTTCATTTATTCGCGCAAGGCATGAGCAATGTACCTAAGCCTTCGCCGCTCATTGAAGCGCTTTCTGTCATTTGGGATGAAAATGCGCAGCAGGTAGAGATCACTGCGAAAAAAACGACGGGCTGGCAAACGCCGGATGTATTGATTGATGGAAGCACCGACGCGGTTCAGGACACTTTCTTCTCCGTTCCCAACATTCAAGTCACGGGAAACACCTTGCGCGCACGCTTTGACGCAAGCAGCTGGATGGGAAAACCTGAGTTAAGCGATGAAACACTCAATGTGACGTTTCTCGATGACAGCTTTATCGCAGAGCATGCATCAACAGCGAAAAGAGGCATCGCGACTTCGCCATCTCAACCGTCATTTTTCACGGCCGTCTTATTCGCCGTATTGGGCGGATTGATTTTGAATATCATGCCCTGCGTTCTGCCCGTCCTCGGCATGAAGCTCAGCAGCGTGATCTCCGCGCAAGGACTGGAAAAATCGCAGATCAGACGCCAATTCATTGCCTCTGCGATAGGAATTCTATTTTCGTTCTGGGTGATTGCCGCGCTAATCAGCATCTTAAAGCTCACTGGACACGCCTTTGGCTGGGGTATTCAATTTCAAAGCCCATTGTTCATCGGTGTGATGGTGGCGGTGACCGCTATTTTTGGCGCCAACATGCTTGGCTTGTTTGAAATCCGCCTTCCCAGCACGGTAAATACGTGGCTTGCCAGCAAAGGAGATAACTCTTACGCCGGTCATTTCACCCAAGGTATGTTTGCAACCTTATTGGCAACACCTTGTTCAGCACCTTTTTTAGGAACGGCTGTCACGTTTGCCCTCACCACAAATTACCTCATGCTGTTTGTCATTTTCACCGCATTGGCGTTCGGCATGGCAATGCCTTGGTTGTTGGTTGCCGCTATGCCATCCATCGCCCAACGGTTACCCAAACCTGGCCATTGGATGAACAGACTCAAAGTCACCTTCGGTGTTATGATGCTTGCCACCAGCATATGGTTAATGTCTCTGCTGCAAAGCTATTTTTCTTTGGGTTGGGTAGTCGCTATCGTATTCGTGGCGACAGTGATTTTTCTATGGCGAACATCGTCAGTGTATGGGCGAAAAACGACGGTTATCGTCAGCGCGTTTGCCATGATGCTGATCGTGGTCGGCATTGCCACAGCAAGTTTGACAGCGTCCAAATGGGCCACGCCGCTACCTACGGACCACAACTGGGAGAAACTTTCCTCTGCGCAAATTAGTCACTATGTCGGGCAAGGTAAAACCGTCTTTGTAGATGTGACAGCAGATTGGTGTATTACCTGCAAAGCCAACAAAATCGGCGTATTGCTTCAAGAGCCGGTTTACAGTGCGCTCAACGGTCAGAACATCATTCGAATGCAGGGTGATTGGACGTCACCCAGTGATTCCGTCACACAGTACCTTCAACGTCACGGCAGATATGGCGTGCCCTTCAACATTGTTTATGGCCCCAATGCACCCAATGGCATCCCTTTACCTGTGATCCTTTCCAACGACGCCGTACTCCATGCCATCAAGCTCGCACAAGGAACGTCTTATGAGTGATAACACGCCACAGAAAATGGAACCCAAACGCAAATGGAAGAACCCAAAATGGTGGCTTCGAGAATTTGCGACTTTAGTGGTTCTTTTCAGTGTGATGGCATTTGCGATGGATTGGTGGCGAACCCAAGACATGCCAAAAGGCGCGGTGCCAGCAATGCGAATGACGACAATATCCGGCGATGCTATCGACTTGGTCGCCCTCAGCCATAAAGAACCGGTTGTGCTGTATTTTTGGGCAACATGGTGTCCGGCCTGCAAATTTGTCACGCCAACCGTTGACTGGTTTTCTGATTCTTACCCTGTGATATCCGTAGCGATGACATCAGGTAACAACCGCCGAGTTCAAGCTTATCTGGAGAGTCATGACCTTCATTTTGATACCGTCAATGACGAGAAAGGGAGAATTGGACAAACCTGGGGCATTCAAGCAACACCGACTATCGTCATCATTAAACATGGCCACGTCGAATCTATAACAACAGGCATTACAACGCCACCGGGTCTACTGGCTCGCCTGTGGTTTTCCTAACAACTGATGAGCTAAAAAGATGAAAAACACATTACTTCCAATCCTGTTGGTGATGATCGCCACCTTGACCTCTTTCAATGCCGTGTCTGAAACAGCATTGAATAAAACACAACAACAGCAATTGAACGCCATCACTACGCTACTTCAAAAAAATCCTGACATTATTCCAGGTTTACACCAAAGCCTGACGCAATACATCGCACAACAACAAGGCTTCAAGGGCATACTCACTGCCAACCACGACTACCTCCATAACAACCCAAATCATACCCAATTTGGCGCGACTGAGCCCAAGCTCACCATTGTGAACTTTACCGACTACAACTGCCCTTTCTGCAAACGCCTCGATCCGGTTTTGCATGACATGGCCAAAGCCTACCCAGACATAAAAGTGGTCAACATCTATGTGCCGCTAAAAGAAATGGACGCCCCTCTGTCTGAGATGAATTCAGCCGCATTTGCACTGAACGTATGGCAACAGGCGCGTGATAAGTACTTTGATGTTCACCAGTTACTCCTCACCAAGCCTAGCGCTCATGATCAACGCTCTTTGGCACGTATTGCTGATAAAACGGGGACGCGAGATCAACTCAAACAACACGATGATAGCGTCGAGATGGTTGAGAAAAACGTTTCTCTGTTCCAGCAACTTGGCCTGCGCGGCACGCCAGCCATGATCATTGGCGGTGATGTTGTACCTGGCTATCTGCCTGCCGAAAAACTTGCACCGTTGATCGAATCTGCCTTAAACAAAGCTTAATGACCAAAGATTAAGAAGCCGGTCGATATCGAGTGAGGAAAACTTTTTCCTCACTCCATTTCCCTCCCCCCTTCCTGCTTAAACCTTCAGAGTGCCGACATTTTTCTTTTATATACCTCAATATGTTAAGTCATTTTTCGTTGTATTTTCTGTTGCTAAGGTTTAGTGATTTACCTTCCCGTTTAACTCGAAAATTTTCATCCTTTTGAAAAAAGTCTCTTTCTTTTTCGAGCCACTTTTTAATTGTGATAACAATGAATTGAAGCAGTTTTAATAATTGCGCACACCAAGGAGGCAATAACAAAAACAACGAGAAAGATAAAAGGAAGGAACATGTTACGTACTCGACTACTCCCCTGTATCGCGATAGCGTCTGCTGTTTCAGCAGCGGCAATTCCGCAAACGGTATCCGCACATGGGTATATGGATTATCCGCCCGCACGACAAGAAATCTGCGACAGTGATGGCGGCTTCTGGGATTCAGCAGATGGCTCAACCATTCCGAATACAGCCTGTCGTGCTGTGTTTTGGGAATCTAGCTGGATACCCTTTATTCAAAAACATGAGTTCGCCAAACTCGTCTCTGATTACACCAACCAAGCCGCCGTTGAAGAAGCCATACCGAGCGGCGCTCTGTGTTCTGGTGGCGATCCTGATAAAGCGGGCATTGATTTACCGTCTTCTGAATGGCAAACCACCCCCATTGATCCCGCAGCCAATGGTGAATTGACGCTGCTATATCACGCAGACACACCGCACAATCCAAGCTTCTGGAAAATCTACCTATCAAACGCCAATTACAATCCTGCCTCCTCACCACTCGCTTGGTCTGATATTGATTTGATTGCTGAGTTCGATGATTTGCCCGTTGTGGTGATCAACGAAAGAAAGTACTACCAAATGCAAGTGACCCTCCCAACAGACAGAACGGGGAATGCCGTGCTCTTTTCTCGCTGGCAACGCGTCGATGCCGCGGGGGAAGGTTTCTATAACTGCAGTGATATCAGCTTTGGCGGCGATGTTGTTGGCCAACATGGAACAGCATCGGCAGTGCAATAAAATCCACCACAGATGCCTCTGCAGGCGATACTATTTGGTTCCGCGTGTTTGATGGTTCAGGCGCTGAAACGGTATTCGAGAAGCTACCAATAGACGCAACCAATGACGCAGAAACCGTGTGGGGCGCGCAGCTCGCTAGCGCCGTCAACAACACATCATCAAGCGCACGTTTAGGCAAATTGGCAGAAGGCGGACAGTCGCTTGGGACAGCAATGATCTTTATGGCAACTTGGTCTTTGTAAAAAACACCAACCACAGTTTCCAACTCGAAGTGAAAAAAGCCGCCGTGAATGCTGCACCTGTTTTGTCGGCTCCCACTTCGATCTCTGTTGATAGCGGCCAAGACGTTCAATTCTCCGTGTCCGCAACGGATGCAGATAATGACCCTATCGATTTTTCCATCTCAGAAGGAAGCTTCTCGATTCAAGGAAACACAGCCACAGTGACATATTCAGCGCCCGACACCCTTCAAGATCTGATCCAACAGGTTCAAATCACGGCCACAGATGGCCAAGCAACCGTATCAACAGTTGTTGATATTGCAGTGAAGGGGACTGGCCCTGTAGGGGAAACCGATTGGCGTGCAGATAACGTCTATCTGGCGGGAGATTCAATAAACCACCTTGGAACGCAATATACTGCACATTGGTGGACCAAAGGTGACGAACCAGGCACATCACCCGTATGGCAGGTACAAGCGGGTGGTAGCGATCAAGCATGGAACGACGGCGTTGCTTACTCGGCGGGTGACATCGTGATGTTTGAGAACGCGAGCTATGAAGCAAAATGGTGGACCAAAGGTGACCTTCCATCAAATGGTGGCCCTTGGAAACGCGTGAAATAATAGAAAACCATCAAAGGGTTTCTCCATAAAAAAACGCCCTTAACGGGCGTTTTTTTCTTCACGCTGTTTAAGCAGGTGAATGGAATTTTTTAATTTTTTCTCTGTACGTATCAATGCGCTGAGGCGTCATCATGGTACGAGAATCATCCGTCACCAAACCACCTAACTGATCCGCCACTTGTTGAGCTGTCTGCAGCATCAACTTAAAGTTTTGCTCAGCTTCGCCATAACACGGTAACGTCATAAACAACGAAATGCCTGGCGTGGTGAATTGATGGATAGTTTCTAATGGGAAACTGCCTGGGTTAAACATGTTCGCCGCACTGAACAACACTTTGCCCGTGCCCGCTAAATCCGCATGACGATGGAAGATTTCCATTTCGCCATACAGCAAACCATGTTGCTCAAGGCAGTTAATCAACTCAGTGCCATCGAACTCTTGGTTATTGCCAGCCTGCACATTGATGATCAGCACTTGTTGTTGAGGCTCAGGTGCAACCTCAGGCTCTTCATCAACCGCGGCAACATCTTGTTCTTTAGATGTTTCAGCAACAGCACCTTTGGCTGGTACATCCTCGACATCTTCATCATAAGACGACGCGGTTTGGTAAAAATCGTTCGACACCTTCTTCGGTTCAGCAACCGGTTCGGCATCAACACGCGGCTCATCAACAGTAAAAGATGGCGAATCGTTATCTGAGGCAGAGAAAGCCGGCAGATCAAACGCTTCTTCTTTTGTATTGACAACAACATCGTTCGCAACGGTGTTTGACTCAAGGTCATTATCAGTACGTGTATCAGGTACCGATGCTTCGTCAGTACGCGTTTCGTTCGCGAACAGCGGATCTACATCAGACTTATCGCCAAAGCTTAAACCAGGTTCTTTCCTGTCCATTTTAAGCTTGTCATCACTCGATTTGATGACACGAACAGAGCCGATACCATCCTGATCAAAGCCAGTGTCATCCTTCTCTGTCAGCTTACCAATGGGTTTTTCACCAAATTTGGCAGGCTTTTCTTTCCTACTGGTCCAAAGGCCATGAAGCAGAAGCGCAGCTATCGCTACCGCTCCCAAAATGATCAATACAAGGCGCAATTCCTGCATCATTTAATCTCAGTATTTATCTAATTAGCGACGAGAAACCATAGAGCAAGCCCCTATCTAAACACCTTGGAACAAGCTTTGGCAATGTCGCGCATACAATTTGCTGACTACTGTACCAAAAAGCGCATAAAAGTTAATGCTCAACCCATAAGAACACTCAAAAAGTGCCTGTTCTTTCTGGCTTTTGACACGCAATACACTTAAAAATTCCACGCCAGCATAAATTGCCAATACCAACAGGAAACCGTTACCATGCAGAGGTTTATGCAAGGAGACATTATGACCCCCTCACAACTGGTGCAGCAACCAACCTCAGGCGCAGGCTATTTCCTGCGAGGCTTTTCTCTGGCATTTACGCCAGGCATTCGTCGATTCGTCATCATTCCACTGATGGTTAATCTCCTGTTGATGGGTACCTTTATTGGTGTGCTATTGTCACAACTTAGCACTTGGATTGATGGCTGGTTATCTTATCTCCCATCATGGCTTGACTGGCTCTCATACGTTCTATGGCCACTTCTCGCTATCTTTGCGCTTGTGATCTGTTCGTATTTTTTTAGCACCCTCGCCAACTGGATAGCCGCACCATTCAATGGTTTGCTCGCTGAACATCTTGAAGCAAAGCTTACGGGTAAGCACCCGCCAGATGATGGCATAGCAGGCATCATCAAAGATTTACCGCGCATTTTTAAACGCGAATGGCAGAAGCTTTGGTATTACCTACCAAAGGCTCTGGGGCTGCTGATTTTGATGTGGATTCCGGCGATCGGACAAACACTAGGGCCAGTACTTTGGTTTTTGTTCAGCGCATGGATGATGGGTATTCAGTACTGTGACTACCCGTTTGATAACCATCGCGTGTCGTTTCCATCAATGAAAGCCACACTGCGTGAACAAAAAGGCATGACCATGAGCTTTGGGGCGTTAGTCATGGTGTTCACCATGACACCTGTGCTTAATCTATTTGTCATGCCAGCCGCCGTGTGTGGCGCTACGGCAATGTGGGTAGACAAATACCGCGGTGAACTTGCACGCTACTAACCACCGAGGAGCAAAACCTCTTATTCTATATACATGTTAACTCTGTCGCCCAACCTCACGGGCGACAGAGTTATGTAAAGAAACGCCTTCATAATTAGCCAACCCCTGTCTATTTTCCATATCACAAAAGCCAGAAATAACTGTCTAAGTTCTGAAATCACAATAAGATATAACCAACGATTCCTTTGCATTTATGTAAACGACGATATTATTTTAGACATATTCCCCAGCAAACCGAAGGAACGAAGAACATGGGTAAGATTTACGAAGATAATACAACCACCATTGGTAACACCCCTCTAGTACGCCTTAACCGTGTATCTAACGGAAAAGTGCTGGTAAAGATTGAAGCGCGTAATCCAAGTTTCAGCGTTAAATGTCGTATCGGCGCGAACATGATTTGGGATGCCGAGAAAAAAGGCACTCTGAAGCCAGGTATAGAGTTGGTTGAGCCTACCAGTGGTAACACAGGTATTGCGCTCGCTTACGTTGCTGCTGCTCGTGGTTACAAGCTAACGCTGACCATGCCAGAATCAATGAGCCTCGAGCGCCGTAAACTGCTTAAAGCATTGGGTGCAAACCTCGTGCTAACAGAAGCGGCAAAGGGTATGAAAGGCGCCATTGCTAAAGCAGAAGAAATCGTCGCAACTGACCCTGCAAAATACCTGTTGCTTCAACAGTTCGATAACCCAGCTAACCCAGAGATCCACGAAAAGACAACGGGTCCTGAAATCTGGGAAGACACTGACGGTGAAATCGACGTCTTTGTTGCTGGTGTAGGTACGGGCGGTACACTAACGGGTGTTAGCCGTTACATCAAAAACACGCAAGGTAAAGCGATCACTACTGTTGCCGTTGAACCTTCAGAATCACCGGTTATTGCACAAACTGTTGCGGGTGATGCAGTTCAACCTGCACCACACAAAATCCAAGGTATCGGTGCAGGCTTCGTACCTGGCAACCTTGATCTTTCACTGATTGATAAAGTGGTTCACGTCACTTCTGACGAAGCGATCACCATGGCACGTCGTTTGATGGAAGAAGAAGGCATTCTGGCCGGTATTTCATCAGGTGCAGCCGTTGTCGCAGCGAATAAAGTTGCAGAGCTTCCTGAATTTGATGGCAAGAACATTGTGACCATTTTGCCGAGCTCTGGTGAGCGTTACCTTAGTACTGCACTGTTCGCAGGTATCTTCACTGAGCTAGAAAATCAGCAGTAATAGATACAATTTGTTACAGACAATAGTCTGAGAGACAACAAAAAAGCCCCTGAGGGGCTTTTTTGTTTGATTTTTTTAGTCCGCTCTAGTAAAAAATCCCCGCCTATTATTTTCGAGGCTCGAAATAAAAAGCCGCCTCGTCTTCGAGGCACATGCCCATTCAAGCGAAAATGTCACAAAAATTTGACTTGGATTAAGCAAAGGCATGCAAATCTTCGTTAGTTTATCGTCCACCGATAGCCAAATCAGGTCATTCGGTTTAAGCTATCAACAGATTTAATACATAAACTTAAATAAATAATGTATCGGGGTAAATCATGTATCAAAAGCAAGTAGAAATCACTGCTG
>JBELME010000011.1:0-27274 GCA_042096095.1 Enterovibrio sp. | reverse complement strand
ACGGTCTGCACACTCGTCCTGCTGCTCAGTTTGTTAAGGAAGCAAAAGGCTTTGATGCAAAAATTACTGTTGAATCTGGCGGTAAAGAAGCAAGCGCAACTAGCCTGTTCAAACTGCAAACTCTTGGCCTGACTAAAGGTACTGTTGTAACCATCAAAGCTGATGGTGCACAAGCTCAAGAAGCTGTTGATCACCTAGTTAAACTGATGGACGAGCTGGAATAATCCAGCTTTTTTCTATCCATTAGCATTTAAATTTGGTCAACGTAAGGTAAAGCTATGATTTCAGGCATTCTGGCATCTCCTGGTATTGCATTCGGTAAAGCGCTGCTACTTCAAGAAGACGAAATCGTCATCAATAAAAACCCTCTTCCAGCTGATCAGTTGGATGCGGAAATTCAGCGCCTTTTCGATGCGCGCGAAAAATCTAAACTTCAGCTAGAAGCTATCAAAGAAAAAGCACTCATCACTTTTGGTGAAGAGAAAGAAGCTATCTTTGAAGGCCATATCATGCTGTTGGAAGATGAAGAGCTAGAAGAAGAAATCATAGCTTTCATTAAAGAGAACAACGCAGCGGCTGATTACGCGATTTACAGCGTATTTGAAGAGCAAGCAACGACGCTTGAATCTCTTGACGACGAATACCTAAAAGAGCGCGCAACTGATATTCGTGACATCGGCTCACGTTTTGTTAAGAACGCACTGGGTATCAACATCGTTTCTCTAAGCGCTATCAACGAAGAAGTGATTTTGGTTGCTAACGACCTAACACCTTCTGAAACTGCGCAAATCAACCTAGATTACGTACTAGGTTTCATCACCGATATCGGTGGTCGCACTTCTCACACCTCAATCATGGCGCGCTCTCTAGAGCTTCCAGCAATCGTTGGCACCATGAACATCACTAAAACAGTGAACAACGGTGACATGCTGATACTTGATGCAATCAACAACAAGATTGTTATCAACCCAAGCGAAGAAGAGCTAAACAAATTCAAAGCGATCCGTGATGAATTCATCGCAGAGAAAGAAGAACTGGCTAAATTGAAAGATTTGCCAGCAATCACTCTGGACGGTCACCAAGTGGAAGTTTGCGGTAACATCGGTACCGTTAAAGACTGCGACGGTATCAACCGTAATGGCGGCGAAGGTGTAGGCCTTTACCGCACAGAATTCCTATTCATGGACCGCGATGCACTGCCTACTGAAGAAGAGCAGTACAAAGCTTACAAAGACGTTGCGCTTGCAATGCAAGGTCACCCAGTGATTATCCGTACTATGGATATCGGTGGTGACAAAGATCTACCTTACATGGATCTGCCAAAAGAAATGAACCCGTTCCTTGGCTGGCGTGCAATTCGCATCAGCTTGGATCGTCGTGAAATTCTACGCGACCAACTTCGTGCCATCCTTCGTGCATCTGCACACGGTAAGCTACGCGTGATGTTCCCTATGATCATCTCTGTAGAAGAAATCCGTGAGCTGAAGAAAGCCATCGAAGAGTACAAAGTGGAACTTCGTGCAGAAGGCCATGCGTTTGACGAGAACATCGAGATCGGTGTAATGGTTGAAACGCCAGCAGCTGCAGCGATTGCACACCACCTCGCGAAAGAAGTTACATTCTTTAGCATTGGTACAAACGACTTAACCCAGTATACTCTTGCGGTTGACCGTGGTAACGAGATGATCTCTCACCTGTACAACCCGCTGTCTCCAGCTGTACTTACTGTGATTAAGCAGGTAATTGATGCTTCTCACAAAGAAGGCAAATGGACTGGCATGTGTGGTGAGCTTGCAGGCGACGAGCGTGCAACGCTACTACTTATGGGTATGGGTCTTGATGAGTTCAGCATGAGCGGCATCTCAATCCCACGCATCAAGAAAATTATCCGTAATGCCAACTTTGCTGATGTTAAAGCAATGGCAGACGAAGCACTGGAAATGCCTACGGCAGCAGAGATCGCTGAACATGTAGAAAAATTCATTGCAGAGAAAACTGTCTGCTAAATTACGGCAGCAAAGTATTGATAACGCTTAGGAGCAAACACTATGGGTCTGTTTGACAAACTGAAGAAGCTGGTTTCTGACGACAGCAGCGATGCAGGTGTGATTGAAATCATGGCACCACTTTCTGGTGAAATCGTAAACATCGAAGATGTGCCTGATGTTGTTTTCGCAGAAAAAATCGTTGGTGACGGTATCGCAATCAAACCAACTGGCGACAAAATGGTTGCACCAGTTAACGGTACCATTGGTAAGATTTTCGAAACTAACCACGCTTTCTCAATCGAATCTGAAGACGGCATCGAAATGTTCGTTCACTTCGGTATCGACACTGTTGAGCTAAAAGGTGAAGGCTTCAAGCGTATCGCTGAAGAAGGTCAAACTGTTAAAGTTGGCGACCCAATCATCGAGTTCGATCTAGCGATGCTAGAAGAAAAAGCGAAGTCTACTCTGACACCTGTTGTTATTTCGAACATGGACGAAATCAAAGAGCTGAACAAGCTTTCTGGTTCTGTTGTTGTTGGTCAAACACCAGTACTACGCATCAAGAAGTAATTCTTTGTGTGCAAGAAAAAGCGCAGCTTCGGCTGCGCTTTTTTGTTGCCTCTTGTTTCTATCCGCTCGCCCTATTCAGCTTGCTTTAGCGCACCGACAAGCCTCAACTTGCCTAACACCCACTTATCAGCCGTCCATGTATAAAACATCAATGGATAAGCGCAGAAATTAACTCGTTACAACAGCTTCATGAGAAAACTCATGAGAAAAGCTCTGCTGCTGGCTGATGTAATGCTGTCGATATTGCGTTGGGGTCATCCCTGCTAGCCGTTTAAACAAACGACAAAAGTAATCTGCATCCACAAACCCACTTTCAAGCGCCACCTGTTTAACGCGCAGGCCTTTTTCAATCAAAAGATGTCGGGCATGAGCAAAGCGTTCTTGATTGATGTACTCGTTAAAGCCAATGTCGCTGTGATGCTGAAACAGGTGAGAAAGGTAACTTGATGAAATACAAAAATGCTCGGCAACCGACTCACGGCATATCGACTCATGAAAATGGCAACGAATGTAAGTCAGAATCTGATGAAAGAGCTGTTTTTGTTTAGACACATCTGAGGCATTGGCGCTGAGCTTGCGAGAGATCGCCCGTAACAATACATCAAGCTTCACATCGCTCAATCCCCTCACATCTGACGTCAAGCCAAGCAGCAACGCATTGAGAGAGGTTAGCGGCATCGCCCATTTCGCCAAACTGATGCAACGGCCATCTTGCCAATGGTTATAACTCAGACCAAGTTTTTCACCGCGACAACAAATGCTCAAGGTATTTGCCTCATCCGCGTACGGCAAATTCCAACCGTGAGCCGCAACACGAAGCACATCGCCAGGCTGCATGCGCACCACACCTCGCTCCCCATCACCGTGACTGAACATCATGTCCACGGCCCCTTCCACAACAATTTCAACTCTTTCGTCTGGTGTGCACCATGCCAACAACGGCATGTCATTGCATGGCAATGCGTGGTGATATTCCGCATTGAGCTTTCCATCTAGACGACCTGCAATCTCTGAAAGCACCAAATATGAAAACGTGTCGGGCTGGTTAGTCGTGTTGGGCATTAGGCATCACTCTCACTGTTGGATGTGAAAATACATTCACGAGAACACTAACTGTTCAGTTTACGGTGAAAAAAATTACAGTGTTTTAAGAAAATTTCCATGATGGATAGCACCCTTTAACTGTAAATATTTACAATATAATGACTAATATGCGTTCAATCACAGTCTTAAGTTGGAAATATTTTCATCATTCTTCTGCCAAAACCCTATTTGAAGGTCGTAGAAGGAGAACCTCATGACCAAAAATGTTGTTGCGATAACCGCCTGTGCTGCTGGTATTGCTCACACTTACATGGCAGCTGAAGCCCTCGAGCAAGCTGGCAAAGAACACAATTTTTTTGTAAAGGTTGAAACCCAAGGTTCAATCGGCGCGCAGAATGTTCTGACCGAACAAGAAATTAACGATGCAGAACTGGTGATCATCGCCTCTGACATTGAAATTGATCTTGCTCGCTTTGCAGGGAAACGTGTTTACAAAGCGCGTCCAAAAGCCGCGATTCGCGACGCCATGGCACTTATCAAAGAAGCCGAAGAAAACGCGACTGTCTTTGGTGCGAAAGGCACAAAAGTCGGTAACGTGACCTTGGGTAAAACCACTGAGAACGGTTTTGTTCAGCACATCATGAGCGGTATCTCTTACATGGTACCCATGGTTATTGCTGCGGGTTTGTTGTTGGCCATCGCGAACATTTTCGCCTTCCAACGTGATGACCTAGGCCGCATGGTCGCTTGGGGCTTTGACCAAACAGAACCTCTCGGTTACTTCATGGCGCACTTGTTCAAGGTGGGTCAAATCGGCTTCCTGCTGATGATTCCATTGTTCGCAGGCTTCGTTGCAAACTCCATCGCAGATCGTCCAGCTATCGCGCCAGCCATGTTGGGCGCATACATGGCGAATGACCCAGCATTCTTGGGGACAGACGCAGGTGGCGGCTTCCTGTCAGCCATTCTTGTTGCTTTCCTTGTCGGCTACTTCGTGAAGCAACTCAAGAAAATCAAATGGCCGAAATTGCTTCAACCCCTTGTTCCAATCATGATCATTCCGTTGATCGCGACCTTCTTCATTACCGTTGTGGTGCTGTATTTCATTGGTCAGCCTATCGCGGGCGCAATGAGCGCACTCTATGAAGGCCTAAACTGGCTAACCAACACCTACGGCGCATCTACCTTCATTATCGGTGCCATTATTGGTGCCATGATCGGCTTCGACTTCGGTGGCCCAGTCAACAAAACGGCACTGATTTTCGGTACTGCCGTGTGGACAGACACCGTTGCAAAATACGGCATTGAAGGCGCTAACTTTGTACCAGGCACCGCAGCGCAAGCGGCTATTTCTGTCGCGCCACTGGGTATCTTCTTAGCATCAAAACTGTTTAAAAACCGCTTCACAGACACTGAAAAAGTTTCTGCAAACTCTGCGTTCGGTATGGGTATTGTTGGGGTAACTGAAGGTGCTATTCCGTTTGCTGCGGCAAACCCTGTTCAAATCATCACCGCCAGCGTGGCAGGCTCAGCCCTAGCCGGTGGCCTTGTGGGTTACTTGGACGTGAAATTCTACGGCGGTATCGGTTCTCCGTTGGGTACGTTCATCGGTTACATCGAGCAGCCGATTCCTTTCGTGACGTGGATTGCTTGTACCTTCGCGGGTATCGCAACCACCGCCATGATTATCGGATTCTGGCGACGCCCTTCTAAACAGCCAGTCGCTGATGCAAACGAAGCGGGCACAACATCAAACACCATGCAGCCAGAAACAGCCACACCCGCTGTTGCCACCTCAACAGCAGCGAATGGATAAACCTCATGAATAACGTCTTTAACGTCGAACATATTCTGACGGATGCTCACTCAACCTCTCAGCAGCAAGCGTTTCAGTTTATTGCCGAGCACGCCCATCAACTGGGCTACATCGACAGCGTTGATGGCTTTGTTCGTGGGTTGCAAACGCGTGAGTCGCATGACAGCACGGGGTTTCTCGGCGGAATGGCCGTACCACACTGCAAATCCTCCCATGTGAAAACACCGGCGATTTTTGTGGTGCATTTTGCCAACCCTATCGAATGGGACACCATGGACGATGAACCGGTCACCACGGCAGTGTCATTAGCGATTCCAGAATCAGGGGCAGAAGAAAGCTTAATGATGCTGACGAAATTATCGCGCGCCATGATGAAACCCGACATTCGAAACACGCTACAACAGAACGACACGCAAGCCATTTTAGATACCATTCAACACGTGATTGCGTGAGTTTACATATCCAATGACATGAGGGTGCCGCTCGCCGAGCCGCACCTTCACATTCTGCGGATAGCATTCCAAAGCGGACAGATTTATGAAAAAACAACTACATGTTATCTCCCATACCCATTGGGATTTTGAGTGGTACTTCTCCGCTCATGAATCGCTCATTCAATTGATCTATCACCTCGAAGAAGTGATGGACGCGCTCGATAAGGGCGAAGTAGATAACTACTACTTGGATGGACAACTGAGCATCGTAGAGGATTATTTGTCGGCCTGCCCGCAACACAAAGAACGTTTTTGTCATTTGGTCGAAAGCGGAAAACTAAAGATCGGCCCTTGGTATAGCCAAACCGATCAACTGATCATTTCGGGTGAGTCCATCATCCGAAACCTGCAGCTGGGTATTCGTCTTGGTGAATCACTCGGTGGCTGCGAAATGCTGGGCTATGTGCCGGACGCTTTTGGTCAAAGCATGGACATGCCAAAAATCTATAACGGCGTCGGCATTGATAAAACAGTTTTTTGGCGTGGACTGTCTACGGACGTTTATCCGCACCGAGAAGGTCAATGGCAAAGTGAAGATGGTAGCCACGTGCTTTTCTACAACATCAAAGATGGCTATTACGTGGGCGGACAACTGATCTACTCTGACGATGCTATTTCACTGACCCAGCAAGTTGAAAAAGACTGCCTTAGCGATCACGTTGCCCTGCCGCTGGGCGGCGACCAACGCTTTGTCGATCGAAACGTCAAAGAGCGAATTGCGCTGTTTAATCAAAAGCTGGCAGACGCCAACATCGATAGCCAACTGATCGAAAGCAGCTACGACACGCTGTTTGCCTCGCTTAACGTAAAAGACCTACCAGTGGACACGCTGAGTGGCGAGATGATCGATGGGCAAGTATCGAAAATCCACCGTTCCATTTACTCGTCACGCGCCGATCACAAGCGCCTGAACGATATGCTAGAGCGACGCATCACGCTTGAGCTTGAGCCCCTTATGGCGCTCGCCACCCGTTATGGTATCGGCTATCAGCCTGAACTGATAAATAACCTTTGGCGCACCATGACGCGCAACCACGCCCATGACAGTGCCGGCGGTTGCAACACAGACAAAACCAACAAGATCATCGTTGAGCGTTTTGAACAGGTTGATCAAACATCAAGTGCAGCTAGAGATTACTTAGTGCGTAAACTTGCGGATTCTCAGCCAAAGCTCGACAACGGCGCGCGCCTGACGCTGTTCAATACCTTGCCCGTTGCCCGTAATCAGGTTCAAGACATCACACTTTCAACCAAGGCACCGCATTTCACTCTAAGCACCTTAGCGGGTGAGAACGTGGAATTTGATGTAGTCGCACAAACCCAACACTACAACGGCAGCATCCAACGCAATCCCGAAGACAATGATCCGAATGGCTACTACTACCAAACTGACATCGCCGTTCAACATGCGCTTCCCACATTAGGTTTTACGTCTCTCATCATTCAAGAAGTGCTCGAAAAAGACGCGCAAGTGTTACCCACCGTGCTTGGAAAATGCATCGAGAATGATCGTTACCGTCTCGACTATCAAAACGGCGAATTGAACCTTACTGACAAGCAAACAGGTCAGCATTGGCCGCAAGCCTTCACGTTGCGTGATAGCGGCGATGATGGCGATACCTACGACTACTCGCCACCTGAAAATGATTGGGTGATCACCTTGTCATTCAGTCACGCGGAATGCACGACACAATCCGGTCAATGTAAACAACAAATGACCTTGAAAGGCACATGGTTGCTACCAGAAAACTTAGAAGCTCGCGCTCAGGGTTTCCGAGACACCGTTTGCGAATACACAGTGAACGTGACGCTCACCAATGATGAGCAACCCTTGCAGATCGATATTGTCATCGACAATCAAGCCGACGATCATCGCTTACAGTTGGTCATTAACAGCCCGATAAAAGCGAAAGAAAGCATTGCGGATACGCCATTTGGTTTTGCGCGTCGCCCATTGTTCCAAACGCAATTGGCGGATTGGCGCGAGCGCGGCTGGAAAGAAGAGCCTTGCGGGATTTACCCGATGATCAACTACGCCAACCTGCACGATGAGCAAGCCAGCTTGACCGTGTTCGCCCAAGGCATTAAAGAGTATGAAGTGCTTATCGAGAACGCGGAACAGCCAAGCGGCACCCTCGCCCTTACGCTTTTCCGCAGTGTTGGTTGGCTGGGCAAGCCTGACCTTCTTCGTCGCCCTGGGATTGCATCAGGCCAGCAGTTTAAATACATCCCCACGCCTGATAGCCAAATGAAAGGCCACCAGCACACCACGCTTGGTCTACACATCGATCAAAAGTTCTCGCCAGCCGCCGCCGTGCAGCAATGGCAAGCGTGGAGTGTGAACACGCCTTACTATCAGGCACAAACGCTCAATCAATTCACCAATACCTTGAAGTATTTCGTCATGCATCCGCTCGATCGCGCGGTAAATGATAGCGACAGTTTGTTTACGCTGGATGCGCCGCAGCTTGTTTGTAGCAGCGTGCAGTTCGACAACAACGCCCTGCATGTGCGTCTGTTTAATCCATCGGAGTACAGCATCGAAAACGCAGGTTCACTCTCTGTGAAACATGCAGCAATCAAACACGCTGCAGAAACCAACCTGATGTTCGACACCCTCAATACCTTGGTGGTTGCTGGCGATGTGATTCAACTTGGCGACTTCCGTGCGAAGCAAATCCGCACCATTAAGATCACGCTTGATTAAGAGGAGCGTTCGCCCTACGGTAGTGGGGCGAATGATTGATGGCCTATGGTACTGATGAACACAGATATTGGATTGCTGTTTGAATATGCACGGAGCAAATTCACCACTACCGACAACAAGATTGCGGATTATTTTCTCGCACGTCGTCCTGTCAAAACCATTGAAGAACTGGCGACGGACATTGGTGTCTCCACCGCCTCTATCACGCGATTTTGCCAAAAGATTGGCCTGAATAACCTCAAAGAATTTCTCTTTCTCTATCAAGAGCAGTTGGATAGCGCGACCCCCCTCACCAAACCGGAGAATGATGGGCTGCAGCAAGATTATTTCGATGTTTTACAGCAGCTAAAACACTGCCTTGATACCGACGTTATCGACCAAATCACCCACGCCATTGCAAGGCATCAAATTATCCATGTGTTCGGCACCGGGTTCAGTGCACTCGCGGGGGCGGACTTTAAGTTCCGCTTTGGGCGACTCGGCAAGTTCGTCGAAGTGGTGCAAGACACAAACTCGATGCAGATGTACCAAGACATTCTGACGACCGATAACCTTGTCATCGTACTGAGTTTGAATGCGCAGAATGATGACATGGCCAAGGTCGTGAAAAGCCTGACTCGCCGCGGTATCGAAACCTATTTAATTTCGGCGAACCCTAAATCAAAGATGTCTCAATCTGCCACAGCCACCCTGCTTACCGCCTCGCTAAATGGTGAAGAGCGCACAGGGATGATTTCGGCGCAACTGCCTATGCTGATGGCCATCGACCACCTTTACTATCACTACGTATCGCTTGACCGAGAGACCATCAAAAACTGGGTGTCGACCGAAGCGCCATTCGGAAAATAATTCGCCTCGAACGTCGGCTTCCTCTGCGTCTATTTCTCCAACGTCTGTTTACCCCAATCTCTGTTTAGCCAGCGTCTTTTTCACCAATAACGAAAAAGCCCTCCGAAGAGGGCTTTTTGCTATCAAATTAACTCAGTAACTCGCCGCTAAGTGGTACACCGTTAATCCTGCTTTCACCTGTTCAGTGGATGTATTCCCCGTGTATTCCAAGGTAATAGGCTGAGAGGGCAACAAGGTAACGCTTGAGTCATCAAAACGTCCGGTATCACCGCCTTCGCCATCAAATTCAGGATGAACAAAGAAGGCTGGTTTGTCGGCACTCAAGGTCACCATCACACGACCATCCACCTCTTCCACCTTGGTTTCGATGTTCGCTTTAGGCAATGGCAGGCGCTTGTATGCATCGTCAAACCACGTGTTGGTAAAGGTTTGACCATCACACTCAACAACCGCATGGAAGAAACCTTCGTGCTTGCGCTCGTTAATCACGTTGCGGTCGCACTGCCATACCACTTGGTTATCGTCTTCACCCAACATGCTCTCAATCGGCCATGTGTCGATCACTTCGCCGTGCCAGTCATACCAAGTCACTTGGCCTTTTGCTGCCAAGCAACGGTGTTCATCATTAATCACATTCAATCGCAGCGTGTTTTCTTCATCCACAAACACCGCCAATTGCTGCGCGAAGAAGCGTTTGGCATGGTAATGCAACTGCTTCCAACGCCCTGTATATTCAATGCTCGACCAAGAGCTGACAGGCCAGCAATCATTCAATTGCCAATACAAGATACCGCGACAAACCGGCTTATTCGCACGCCAGTATTCGCTCGCCGTTTTAATGGCTAGCGCTTGTTGAACCTGACTTAAATACAGCATCTGAGAGAAGTCAGAAGGGAAACGGAAATAGCGTGTGAACATTTCAGTGATGATGCTATTTCCGCGGCTATTTTTCTGGTGTTGCTCAAAAGTAGGAGAGGTAACGTTCCACTCTTCCTCTGATGCAAAGGTTTTTACCGTTGGTAATGACGGCCAAGACTGATAGCCAAACTCACTACAAAAACGCGGCTTAATGCTGCTGTAGGCATCGAAGGATTTGCCGGAATGCCACACATCCCAAAAGTGCATGTCACCTTTGTTGTCGTCATGCCACGCATCACCAAAGTCCAACTCACCATTACATGGCGAGCTCGCCCAGAAACGGCGGCTGGTGTCTTCGCGCTCAACCACTTCTTGCAAAACACGGCTTAAACGATCGTAATTCACCACGTATTTTTCGCGATTCGCACGAGATTCAGGGTACCAATTGATTGCACCAATCACCTCGTTGTCACCGCACCACAACGCCAATGACGGGTGATCGCTCAGACGGCGAACTTGTTCCGTGATCTCTTGCTCTACGTCGCGAATGAAATCAGGTGTCGACGGGTACAAGGCGCATGAGAACATCAAATCTTGCCACACCAACAGACCTAGCTCGTCACACAGATCATAGAAGGTATCGCGCTCATACATGCCGCCACCCCAAACACGGATCATGTTCATGTTCGCGGCTTTCGCATCTTCCAACAAGCGGCGGTAATGATCAGGCGTTTGCTTGCCAGGCATTGCATCCAACGGGATCCAGTTCGCGCCTTTTACCATGATGGCTTTGTCATTGACGACAAACGTCATCGCCGCACCCACGTCGTCTTCGCCCGTTTCCAAATACAATTCGCGAAGCCCCAAACGTTTCTCGATGGTTTGACCGTCTGTCATCACCGTCAAGGTATACAGAGGTTGCTCACCGTACCCTGCAGGCCACCAGCGTTTAGGCTGCGTCACGCGAAAACAACATTCCGCCTCCATGCCGCTCAACGCGATAGATTGCGACATGCGCTCGCCATCAGGGCTCACCAAGCAACATTCAATCTGAGCGTCAGTATCAGGGCTGATCTGTTCTGCGGAAATGATGGCCGTGACATCACAACTGCCATCACTGTGCCATTGTTGTGCTGAACGCACCTGCTGAAGGCGCACTTCAGACACAGGTTGCAAACGAATGCTGTCGTAAATACCACTCACCAATAAGCAAATACCCCAGTCCCACCCTGAGTGGCACTGCGTTTTGCGTAAGGTGTTCATGTGTGGAATTTGGTTGTTTCCCACCGCCCAAGGCACAGGGAAAGGCAAACGCTCTGCGCGTGCTTTGGCTTCAATGTCTGCGCGTTTAAGCGTGATTTTCAGCGTGTTTTCGCCGTCGCATAAGTACGGACGAACATCGCGGCGGTAATGGCGGAACATGTTGCTACACAGCAAGATGGTTTCACCATTAAGTACAATCTCAGCCATGGTATCGACCATGCTCAAGATAAGGTCAACAGCCTTTGCATTCAGAAGGTTGGCATCGGCGGTGAAGGTTTTCTCAAGCACCCAATCATGCACGCCAACCCACTGCACCTTGGTTTCATTACAGCCAAGATAAGGGTCAGGAATAATGTCCGCAGCAAGCAAAGCACTATGCACATCACCAGGCAACATAATAGGCGCAACAATAAAGGCATCCATTAAAGAGGTGAGTTGCCATTCGCCGTCTAATTTCAACATTTTCATCATTAGGCCACCGCTACGTCGCAAGCTGCATCAAGTATTTCAGCAGCATTCACCACCAGTTTTTTCACCGTTGTTTCGTTGATGGTTTTGCCATCAAAGCGAGACATTCCCGCTAATTCGATGTCCGTTGTGACGATGACCGCATCGGCGTTTTGTACATCGTCTGATGTGATTTCATTTTCCGCACCCAGCGCACCTTGGGTTTCAACCTTAATGGTCCAACCGCGCGCAATCGCCGCTTGTTCTAATGATTCAGCAGCCATATAAGTATGGGCAACACCTGAAGGGCAGGCAGTAATGGCAACAATGTTCATGATCTTCTCCAGCACGTCTGTTTTTATAACGTTATTACCCTGAAGATCACCACACTGAATGAGGGTGCGTCGAGGGAGTTTCACTGGACATTTTTATGGTCTGTCGCAAAAGCAAAGCGTGGTCAAACTTAGCGAAAATGATTGTTCTGCATCAGTCACAGTTCAAAGAAAAAACCCGCTGCCACCCACCGCAGTTCCGAGGGTTTCCGCGCTTTCCTTCTTTCAAAAAACAAAAAAAAAGCACCGCCAATTGGCAGTGCTTTTTGTTCTCTAAATTGCATCAATAAATTACGCAATTTTGCTTAATGCTTCCATCGACGGAGCGAAGAAATACGCGCCTGTCACTGGCGTAGTGAAGCGCAGCATCATGTCTGTTTTACCATCGCGCTCACCGAACATGCTTTCTAGCATCGTTTTGTGAACATGCTGCGTGTGGCAGTACGCGATAAACAGCAAGCCGTGATCACCTGACACCGAGCCATACGGCAGGCTATGTCTGACCATTTTCAGGCCTTTGCCGTCTTCTTTGATATCAACACGTCCTACGTGTGATGTCGCAGGCACATCATCCAACTCGATAGAGTCAGGTTTGGTACGCCCAATGATTTTCTCTTGCTGTTTGACTGACAGAGGTTCCCACGCATTTAGACGGTGAACGTAGCGCTGCATCATGACCACGCTGCCACCTGCACATTCACCATCAGCAATGATGGCCACAGCACGACGGTCTTCTTCGCCTTCAGGGTTTTCCGTTCCATCAATGAAACCCGTCATGTCACGAGAATCCAAGTAACGGTAACCATAGGTTTCATCCACAACCGTCACGTCTGAACCGATGTTTTCAAGGAACTTTCTAAGTAAATAGAAGTTCAGGTCATGACGTGTTGAGTGCACGTGCAACAACACATCACAATCCGTTGCTGGCGCATGAGTGTCACCCTCACCAAGTGCTTTGAAAGGCGTGAAATCGTCAGGGGTTACGATGTTATTGGCTTGGCAAAATGCAGGTGTGAACGACACGGCTGCTTTCATGTTACTGCCAGGCTGGTTGGAGTTAATGTCATCAACAAGCGCATGCACGTCACGAGAGCGCCCAAGAACAGCAGACGCTGAACCCGTGACTTTGAACAATACGTACAGTGCAAATGGCCCTGCGTCGGCCACGATTGCTGGCTGGGATACCGCCATTGTTACCTCCAGATAAATACAGCTCTTTCAGCTTCTTAAGTCTGATAGCGCCAAAATTTCAAGCATAGTAGCAGAGAAACGCATAGACTTTGTCCTAGATCTGGAAACTTGACGAGATGATGATTAAACGGACGTTATTTCCACTTTCAATGATGCCAATTCGTCGCGTTGTGTATTCGCACACTCGATGGACGTGGGTGTGTTCAATCCTGCCTGCACAACGGGTGACATAATCGTGCGCCAATTGCCATCGTCGCATTGTTCTTGGATAAGCAGGGAGATTTTGACTTCATCTGCCGTCACTTCAAGCAATTCGGCTTTGCCGATCAATGCACCTTGCTGTTGGCTGTTTTCAAACAAAATGGTTTCTTCACCCGGAATCAGCGACACCGAGCTTTGCGCACGTTGATGTTTACCCGCGCGGTCAATTTCGAAGTTCACGTCGACTTGCCAGTCAGCCATGGCTAACGGGCTAAGCATTGCGCTAAACAGGACAAGGCCTTTCTTCCACTCGTTCATTATTTTTCTCTTTCTGTTTCTCGGTAAATCGGAGAAGCAAATAGAAACTGAATGCGGCGGCTTCTTAATAAGTAGATGACGAGCCAAAGCGCAATCAGTAATGTCACCGCACTGCTCCAATGAAAGCGCCAGTGCCCAACAATTAAATGCTTAATTTGTAGTACTAAATCACAGCTAAACGCTGCTAATAAAATGGCTCTTCCCCAATGCCAAACACGTTCTATCACCCTCGGGTATCGATGCAGGTTTCCTGCCATCAACATCAACGCGACGGAAGGAAAACCAACCGCTAACCCCAAATAGAGGGCGTCGTGGTTTGGGTAAATCAAGGCAAGCAAATCTGCGCCTTGTTCGCGGCTTACGCCAGCAACAACAAACACAATCCAGGCTCTCGCGAGAAAAATACACGCGAGCCAGAAAAAAAGCGCGGGTTTGGCATTGCCATGTTTGTCGAAATAATCAGGTGATTGGTACAAAAGCGTATTCATTCATGTCTTAGGGTCACCGACCCTATTAACGTTGACATGGCTAATAAAACAATGTTCATCAACCACGCATTCACTGTCTCAATATTCACACGGATGGCATAGCGCTGACGCACAAAATTGCGGGTCAGCGCAGGCAGTTTCAATGCAGGATTTAATGTGCGTCACATTTACACCCAAACAACCTGAAGATGCAAGATTCACAGAGTTTGGGGACATCGTCACGTAACCGCAGTACCACTGACGCTCACCATCAGCATATCGGTGTCTCTTTATTCCTATATTTGGAACTTTGACACGAATAGTGGATTTTGGTTTCGTGGCATATTGTTATCAAAGGTATAATTCAGTCCAACAAATGAACAAGAACAGTATGATGAGCAATCCAACTCCGTCTCCAGAGACGCAAAATGAAGCGATGAAAATCGCAAAAGCAACGCAAAAGCCTGGGCAATCAAAGGAGCAAACTAAGCTCATTGCACAAGGTATTGAAAAAGGGATCGCGCTTTATAAAAAACACCAAAAAGCCAAAGCACGAGATCGTGACAAAGAACATAAGAAACAAATCAAAGCAAAGAACGCAGGTGAACAATCTCAGCAAGCTGATCGCGAAGTCGTGGTATCGCACAGCAACTCAACACGCACATCTCCCCTACCTTGGGTATTGCTCGTGGTGAGTTGGCTTGGGTTTGCCACCTATCACTTTATCGCTCGCTAAGAAGCCCCTACAAGGAAGGCCCTATGAAAAAAACAATCATTGGCTCACTCATAAGCCTTGGACTTTTGCTATCCGTCGGTTGCGCTCAAGGAGATAACGCCATGAAAGACAAATCGCTCACGCCCTGTGGTGATAAGCCAAACTGTGTATCCACACTTGATGATCGTGAGGATTTCCAGTTAGCGCCCTTCACCCTCGCGTCTGACGATGTCACGATCTCGCAAATTATCGAAGTCGCTCTGACGCTGCCGGGCTCTCGCTCGGGTGATCGCGCAAAAGACTACGCACGCATTGAATCAGTGAGCCGTGTCTTCCGTTTCGTTGATGATCTTGAGTTGCGTATCGATGGTGACAATCTGATTGTGCGTTCAGAGTCTCGCGTGGGTTACTCTGATTTCAGTGCAAACCGCAAACGTGCTGAAGCGTTACGCCAAAGCCTAAAAGAAGCTGGCTTGATCTTATAAGCACTGGAATAGGCAACCGACATAGACATGGATATCGCAGCATTAAAAGCGCATTGTGATGCCCTCATAGGCATTCGTTTCGACGTAAAGTGGGGCGGTGTTGAGGTGTATAGCGTGCACAAAACAAAAATGGTGTGCATTTTCTATGACGGTAACAAAATGGCCTGCAAAGTGCCTGATGAGCATTTCTTGATGATGGCAGACATACCAGGCTGCCGTCCTGCACCGCACCTTGCCCGTGTTGGCTGGATAGAATTTGGCGACACCTGCCCACTTCCAACCGTTGAGCTTCAAGCCCTCATTTCCCAATCTTGGCATTTGGTGGTGGATAAACTGCCCAAATATGTTCAAAAGGCATTGAGGCAAGAAAGCACGCTAGACACGCAATAAAAAACGGTCAGTCAACTCGGTAGACTGACCGTTCCCTTTCTATTTTCACCCTGACGTTCTACTTTCTCGCTTTGTGTTTTTTCACAAAGGCTTTAATGGCTGGCGCAATGAATTCACGATAACGCCTACCATTGAAAATCCCATAATGCCCAACGCCTTCTTGTTCAAGATGTGCCTTTTTAGATTTCGGCAGTTTATGGCATAAATCGAGCGCGGCTGCCGTTTGCCCTCGCCCTGTAATGTCATCCACCTCACCTTCAATGGTGAAAATGGCCGTTCGCGTAATGTCCGCCATATCGACCGCGTCGCCGCGATACGTCATGGTATTGTTTGCCAGATCTTGCTCTAAAAAGACCTTTCTGATCGTATCCAGATAGTAGTGCGCTGGCAGATCCATCACCGCAAGGTATTCGTTGTAAAACTTACGGTGTGCTTCTGCATTGTCACCGTCGCCTTTGATCAAATCATCAAAGAACTTGAAATGCTTTTGCACATGGCTATCGAGGTTCATTGACATAAAACCGGATAATTGCACAAAGCCTGGATACACCAATTGCCCCGCCCCTTCAAAGTTTTCAGGCACAGTGCAAATCACATTGGATTCAAACCATTCAGCGTCCTTCCCACTGGCATAGTCATTCACCTCTGTTGGATTAATGCGGGTATCAATAGGCCCGCCCATCAAGGTCATGGTGGCAGGTGTCGCAGGGTTGTTCTTCGCTGACATAATGGATGTGGCCACCATCAGCGGAATACATGGCTGACACACCGCCACTGTATGCGTATCAGGCCCCAGCATTTCGAGAAACTCAATCAGATAGTCAACATAATCGTCGAAATGAAACTCCCCATCACAAACGGGCACATCACGCGCATTGCGCCAGTCGGTAACGTACACATCGTGATCAGGCAAAAACTCGCGGATTGTACCGCGCAGCAGGGTTGCAAAGTGACCTGACAATGGTGCGACAAACAGCACGCGCGGTTGATTGGGCTGGGCCTTACTGCGTCGAAAATGCAGCAGGTTACAAAACGGTTTGTTGGCAATGACGTTGTATTGAATCGCAATTTTTTCGCCATCTATTTCCGTGAAATCTAACTCCCATGCGGGTTCGTCATAGCAGTCAGTGAGCCGCTCAATCAACTCCATCGACGCATCAAAGCTCCGATTCGCTGAAAACATTCGAAAACCATTCCACGGCGCCGCATTCACATCACGGACAAACTTGGCCCAGCTATTCAGAGGTTTAATCGATTCCATGTACGCAGCATTGAGTTGATAAAGCATCCTTCCACCCTTTTCATTAACCGCTTTAAATGACGCCCCAATAACTTATTGAGTAGTCACGCAATTAACATACTAGACCAGAAATGGAACAGGACATTGCACGCCCATTTTCATTGGGTTTGCAAGGAGAACCAAAGGAATTAACGTGAAAAAACGAGGTAGGAAAAGTGACATTCAGCGCGCAATAGGCCCATCACCCAAAGGGAAAGAGGCATACCCTAACGCGGGTTGAGCAGAATAACGTGAAGTTGCAGCCTGGCAGACTGATCGTCATTTACATGGGTTTGACCCAATCTTGTTCTGCACATTTGTGGAAACACGATTGGCGTTCATTCTCTTGTCGCCGAGCTGCATCTTCAACTAACTTGGCATTGTCTTTTGCGATTAGCTGGTCAAGGTATAGACAATATCGCCTTTACGCTCTTCCACCCACTCGCGTTTGAACGGTCCCCAGTCAGTGAGGCGATAGTAGCCATCATTATGACGTCGGCCGTCTTGAATAAATGCCAGCTCAATCCCCAATCCCGCCAAGGATTTGATCACGTCTTGAATGGTGCGACGTGGCCAGCCAGTGGCTTCAATTAAGCGCGGAACGTTTGGGCGTTCCATTTCTTCGACAAGACTTGCGAGATACAGTCTTCTTGCAAAAACCGGATTCAGTTCCATTGAGACCTCCTAAAATGCACTGTCTTCATTATTCAACGAAATGCAATCGAGGTATTGCGCTTGATCAAAAGGAACACGTATTCAATGGCATACAAACTTTCAGTTATTGAAGGTTGTGATCTCTACATCGATAACCAAACAACCTCAAGATGCTTGTTCAGCGAGAGTTTGTTTGGGTATATAACGGTAGCGCGGAAAAAGCCTGTTATTTCTTTAGAGTACGTTTGTTTTGTCGCTCACACCATGCGCTCTGAATCGCGTCAATCAAGTGTTTCACCTTTGGCGCCGCAAGACTGTAATACACCGATTGAGACGATTTACGTGTCGTCACAAGGTTAGCTTGACGCAGTACCGTAAGGTGCTGAGAAAACGCGGATTGACTCAACGTACTATTTTCTAAAAGCTGAGACACATTCCTTTCGCCTTCTCGCAACTGACAAAGCACAATCAATCGCTCTGGATGCGAAAGGATACGCAGCACTTCTGCGGCCTCTTTAGCGTCATTAATCAAACCGCTATCCACACTCATCCCCTAAAAATATTACTCTTTATAGATATAGCTAATTACCCATAGATGAATCAAATCTAATTTAGTCATGAATAATATAATAATGAGGTGTCGGCACAATTATCGAGGTGTGAGAAAACGATGAATCGTACGAGGATTACCGTCTCCGCCTTGCTTTCGAAACGGTGGAATGTCAATCTAGCACCCTAAAACCTAACGCAAAAAGGAAGCAATCAATGAGCACGATGGTTTACGGTATCAAGAATTGTGACACGATAAAAAAAGCCCTGAAATGGCTAGAAACCGAAGGCAAACCTTTTACGTTTCACGATTACCGTAAAGATGGCATTGATCAGGAAATGCTGAAGAAATTTGTCGATGAGTTGGGCTGGGAAGCACTGGTCAACAAACGCGGCACCACGTTTCGCGCATTGACAGAAGAGCAAAAGAACAACTTAGATGAATCTAATGCTATCGCGCTAATGCTGGTTCAACCTGCAATGATTAAACGCCCATTGCTTGCGCACGGCGGCAAATGCTACCTCGGTTTTAAACCCGCTGAGTATGCCGATATATTCGCGGAATAACCAACGTTCAGAACACCCTTATAGAACTCGACAAGCAGAAAGGACACCCCCATGACAGACAGTGCTGTATTGTCTTTGGCCAAGGATTTAATCGGCCGCCCATCCGTCACCCCAATCGATGAAGGGTGCCAAGAATTAATGATCGCTCGCTTAGAAGCGATTGGTTTTTCTATCGAACGCCTCGTGTTCGAAGACACAACGAACCTTTGGGCTCGCCGTGGTACAGAAGCCCCATTGTTTGCCTTCGCAGGCCACACCGACGTGGTGCCATCAGGCCCTGTTGAGCAATGGCATACGCCTCCTTTCGACCCCACCGTCATTGATGGCTATCTTCATGGTCGCGGCGCGGCGGACATGAAGGGCTCATTGGCAGCAATGGTCGTCGCGGCAGAACGTTTTGTGGCGGAAAACCCTGACCACAAAGGTTCTATCGCCTTTTTGATCACATCAGATGAAGAAGGCCCGTTCATCAACGGGACGACGCGCGTGGTCGACACCTTGGTCGAACGCAATGAAATCATTGATATGTGCATTGTTGGCGAACCCTCTAGCACTCACGCCGTGGGCGATGTGGTGAAAAATGGCCGTCGCGGCTCGATCACAGGGGACGTGGTGATCAAAGGAATCCAAGGCCACGTGGCTTACCCGCAACTGGCGCGTAACCCTATACACCAAGCCTTACCAGCACTGGCTGAACTCGCGGCAACCCAGTGGGATCAAGGCAACGCCTACTTCCCATCAACCAGCTTCCAGATCCCGAATGTGGCATCAGGTACAGGCGCAAGCAATGTCATTCCTGGCGAGTTTCACGTGCAATTCAACCTTCGCTTTAGCACTGAATCGACGGTTGATGACATCAAATCACGTATTCACTCAGTCCTTGATGCACACGGTTTAGAGTACGACTTGGCGTGGACATTTAGCGGACACCCTTTCCTTACGGATACGGGCACCTTGCTGGACGCCGTTGTTGAAGCCGTTGACGAAGTGAACCATCAGAAACCTGAACTGCTGACCACCGGCGGCACGTCTGACGGTCGGTTTATCGCGCAAATGGGCACGCAGGTTATCGAACTCGGCCCAGTGAATGCCACCATCCACAAAGTGAATGAGTGCGTAAAAATTGCCGATTTAGAAAAGCTCACGGACATGTATCAAAAAGTCCTAGAGAAAGCGCTCGCCTAATGCCTTGGAGTGTTGCGTCGCTTACCGGTCAAACACAGGAGCACCTTGTTGAGCAAGGTGATTTCCTGCTGCATGCTGACGTGAAGGCTGATTTCATCCGCCTTCAAACCGCAGCGCAGGCCGCCGGGTTCGAACTTGCGATAGCGAGCAGCTTTCGAAACTTCGCCCGTCAGCAGATGATTTGGAACAACAAGTTCACGGGCCTTAGGCCGATCCTTGATGATAGCGGTACCGCACTCGACCCTTCACGCCTAAGCGATGAAGAAAAAGTGCGTGCGATCCTTCGATGGTCAGCGCTTCCCGGCGCAAGCCGACACCATTGGGGTACCGACATCGATGTGTACGCGACGAACCTTTTGCCACAAGGTGTTTCCTTACAACTCGAGCCTTGGGAATATCTTTCCGGCCATCAAGCACCGTTGTTTGCTTGGCTTGAGGATAACCTCGAACAATGTGGCTTTTATCTTCCCTACCGTGAAGACAAAGGCGGCGTGGCATTCGAACCTTGGCATATTAGTCACAAGGCCACCACACAAGGGCTGGTTGAGCAACTGACGCCAGAAACCTTGCATACCGTGATTGCGTCTTCCGACATACAGGGGCGAGAAACTATCCTTCCCATGCTGGATTGGATATATTCACAGTACATTTCCAATGTATGTGAGACCTGATCATGGATTTTCTAACCAACCCTTATGTGATTATTTTCATTGTGGTCGCGGTAGTGGTCAGCAATATCATGGCGCTCAAGTACACCGCAAATGCGAAGTTTGGGATGAAGCAAAAGCCCAAAACTGATGACGCAAATAAAGAAAACGAAGCGCATAAAAAGACCGCTCAAGCCAACAAAGAAGATGATGATGACGACAAGTCCTCTTTTTGGTAACCCCGCATTCGTCAACTGATACGCCATGTTGAATGGAAAAAAGCGACGCCTAACGTCGCTTTTTTTATGCCCGCCTTCTCCTCAATCTGAGCATTGTATTTTTTTAGGCAAACGTTTGCTTTTTCTCTAACAGCGAGCAAAGACTTCTTGGTATGATGCGTGTCAAATGGATGGTAAGTGCAAGGAATCTCCGCTCACTGCCATCTTCTGTGTGCCGTTCAACAACAGATAGGAATGTCTCAATGAGCCTCGCGGATCAAGTTCTCGCCGTTAACGACGATCTTCCCATTCGTACCCACCAGCCAGTTCATAGCGGAAAAGTTCGCTCTGTTTATTGGTTAACCGAAGCCGACAGCCAACGCCTCATCCAAGAGAAAGGCTACGATGTTGCTCCCGACGCCCCACTTGCAATCATGGTCATCAGTGACCGTATTTCTGCGTTTGATTGCATCTGGCATGCGGAAGGCGGCTTAAAAGGTGTTCCCGGCAAAGGCGCTGCACTCAACGCCATTTCTAATCACTGGTTCAAGTTGTTTAGAGAAAATGGCTTAGCAGACAGCCACATTCTCGACATTCCCCACCCGTTCGTGTGGATCGTTCAAAAGGCCAAGCCTGTCAAAATTGAGGCCATTTGTCGTCAATACATCACCGGTTCAATGTGGCGTTCATACGCCAAAGGCGAGCGTGAATTCTGTGGCATCGCGATGCCTGAAGGCTTAGAGAAAGACAAAGCTTTGCCTGAGTTACTGATCACACCGTCGACCAAAGGTATTTTGAAAGGCATTCCAGGTGTCCCCGAAGCTGATGATGTAAACATCTCGCGCCAGAATATCGAAGATAACTTTGCGGCATTTAACTTCTCGTCTGCCGATGACATTGCCCTTTACGAAACCTATCTTAAAGAGGGTTTTGGTGTTATTAGCAACGCGCTCGACGCCGTTGGACAAACTTTCGTGGACACCAAATTTGAATTCGGCTATGTCTCAGATGCGGCAGGACAAGAAAAGCTGATTTATATGGATGAAGTAGGCACACCTGATTCATCACGTATTTGGGATACGGCGGAATACGAGGCTGGTAACATTGTCGAAAACTCGAAAGAAGGGTTCCGCCAGTTCTTACTAAGCCATTTACCTGACCCAGATATCCTGCTGAACAAAGAACGCATGCCTGAGCGAGAAGCCTTGGCGAGAGACAACGCACTGCCTGTTGAAGCCTTGATGGATATTTCGCGCACTTACGTCGGCATCGCTGAAAAAATCATCGGCCAGCCAATCCACCTGAGCGAGAACCCGAAGCAAGAAATCATCGATATCTTGCGCGAAGAATATGGTTTGATTGACTGATTCACCGTCATTCAAACTAAAAAACAAAAAAAGAGGACGCTTAGGCGTCCTCTTTTCATTTCAAACGATTCATGAACTCACATTAATCGAGGTTCAAACGCTCAACGGCTGCAACCAACACAGGGCTAAAGCTTGCTAATTGCTCTTCTGCAATCGGCTTGCCCGCGCTATCCGTTACGTTGATAGAGGTACGGTTACCCAAATCACCTAACTGAATGTTGTAGTTGTCACGGTCAAACTGAAGAGGTTTTGTGCCAATATCTTCCCAGAACTCATCATCTGGCGCTTTGTATTTCACCGTCAATGTACCTTGAGAACGGTTACGATCTTCAATCGTCATACCAAATTGGCCCAAGATAGCAGGCAAACGCTCCCAGAATATGTCGTAAGGTGCGCGAGCGATGATAACAGGCAAGCCACTGCGATCTTTACTCAAGCTGATTGGAATGTTCTTCACCAGCTGCGCCGCGCGAATACGCGCTTCTTCACGCAAGTCACCGTCATAACGTGACGTGATCATGTTGGTTATCTGCGCGCTATAACGATCACGCATGTCCACACTTACGTCTTCCGTTTGACCATTGCGCTTCCACTCAATCATATCAATGCGGACACCCGAACGGCTTCGGTCAGACACAGGCACAACGGTGTAGCGGCTTTCGATAACTTCGTCGTCATCTTCCAGCGTCCACACCAACCAATCCGTTTCAATACCATCGATAGAAGACGTTCGTACCGGAATTTGGTTTTCTTCAATCAAGGTATTGATGGTTTGCCAAACACGTTCAGATTGCTCTTCACGCGGCATCCATACGGTGACACCTTTCGCATCACGCTCATAGCGTGCACCAGGAATAAGCTCCAAGATTTGCTGAGGTGGGCGGATATCAATGTTGCGTCCAATAGGGCCTGCGAAGTCACGATTAGGAATAGTATACGCACCTGAAAACTCAGGCTGTTGATCTGGCAAATTTTTCCATTCTGACAAGGGGGCAGATTCTAAATACTCGAAGTCATCAGAGGCCTGACGACGAGACTCGCTGCTTGAACAGGCCGCCAACGAGGCGACCACAACTGCACACAGGCCGAGTTTAAAAACAGGTTTCATTGGATCTCCAGAGAAGCGTTACAGCACACAAGCGTCAATCAATGCCTGTTTAACCGTAGGCTGCAACGCGGTGTTGAGCGGGGTCAAAGGCAGACGTAGTGTTCCATCCGCAATAAGGCCCATTTCATGCAGTGCCCATTTAACCGGAATTGGGTTCGCTTCTACAAACAGATCAGTATGAAGAGGCATGATCTTTTCATTGATTGAGCGCGCTTCATCAAGCTCACCCGCCAATGCCAATTTGATCATTTTTGCCATTTGCGCAGCAGCAATGTTATTCGATACCGAAATAACACCTTGTCCGCCCGCAGCAACGAAATCCAGTCCTGTTAAATCATCACCACTTAAAAGGACAAAATCTTCGCCACAAAGTTCACGGTGAACACGTACACGGTCTAAATCACCGGTTGCATCTTTGATGCCGACGATGTTTTCGAATTCAGATAAACGCGCAACGGTTTCTGGCAACATGTCAGCGACAGTACGCCCCGGCACGTTATACAAAATTTGAGGGAGTTCAGTGGATTCAGAAATCGCTTTGAAGTGTTGGAACAACCCTTCTTGAGACGGTTTGTTGTAGTAAGGCACCACGCTCAAACAACCTGCGATACCTGATCCTGCAAACATTTTGCTGAAGGTAATGGCTTCGTGTGTGGCATTTGCCCCCGTTCCTGCAATCACAGGAATGCGTCCGTCTGCGAATTCTAGCGTCTTCAGAACAATCTTGATGTGCTCTTCCACGGTGACGGTTGCAGATTCACCTGTTGTACCCACAGAAACGATTGCATCTGTGCCGGCATCAACATGAAAATCTACGAGATTTTTCAAACTGGTATAGTCAACTTCACCAGAGCTATCCATCGGCGTGACCAATGCCACGATACTTCCTGAAAACATTTCCTTCTCCAAAAATGCGTTTTGTCCCATGGTACTTTTGGCGACCTGCAAAAACAAGCGCCGAGACTGCGCCTAAACGCTGGCTTTGCGCGGTTGATCACCACGAAAATGAACGATATTGTCCTGACTACCGTAATGTTGATTGCCAAATTTGTCTGAACGCATCAAAAAGCGTTATTTTCGCTTTGATATCATCAGTGAGACAGAACGGATGGCCTTTCATTCAGACACGAACGAGAAAGGTGTACGCTAATACCCAAACAACCTGAAGATGCAGGAATCAGGTTGCTTAGGTATACATCAAAATTCTATTTTTCATGTAAGAATGGAAGCGCTAAACACGCTACTATTTTCAATAAGGAAGACATATGCAAATGCTGACCGCAGGTGCTGCTGCACCAGAATTTACACTTCAAGATCAAAACGGCGAAATGGTGTCGCTGAGTCAGTTCAAAGGGAAAAACAAGGTTCTGGTGTATTTTTACCCAAAAGCCATGACGCCGGGTTGTACAACACAAGCCTGTTCATTGCGCGACAGCAAAAGTGAATTGGAAGCGCTTAACACCGTGGTGCTTGGTCTCAGCCCAGATCCAGTGAAAAAGCTTAAAGGGTTCGAAGAAAAGAAAGATTTAAATTTCACCCTGCTAAGTGATGAAGACCACGCCATCGCTGATGCCTTTGGCGTGTGGGGCCCAAAGAAATTCATGGGTAAAGAATACGATGGTATTCACCGTATCAGCTTCCTTATCGGTGAAGACGGCAACGTTGAGCACGTGTTCAACAAGTTCAAAACCAAAGATCACCATGATGTGGTGATCAATTATCTGAAAGGCGAATAAGCCCACGCAAGCTGCCATTCTGACGGTGAGACCGAAAAAGCCGGCGAAGGCCGGCTTTTTGCTCGGTATTGCAAGCAAATCAATCGCGATCAGGCAACGGAATCGCCAAGGCTTCTGGGTAGTTTCTTAGCGTCGCAATCGCTTTGGCTTTCTCAACAATCGTATCACGGTGCAATGAAGCCGTTAACGCAAGAGACGGCTTTTGCCACGCCTCTGGCAAAATTATCCAACCTTTGCTTTCACAATGCGCCAGAATACGGTCTGTCGCTTGTAACGCTGACGATGCTTTTACCAATTCAATACGTGCATAGCGGTCTCCATCAAATGATGCATCCGCAGCACGAAGACTTGGGTCATCGCCGGGAATCTGTTGCGCACCACAAAGCGGGATGCCACCGACTTCGGCACTTTCAAACGCAGGAAGCCATTGGGAGAAATGCCCGATTGCACGCTCTGTGCGCACTTTGACATGTTCCCATTCCCACCCTATATCCACTTTATCGATCATACATTGCGGCAGCATGGGCTGTGCACTGCGTTGGCCTGCGTTGACGAGACCCCCATCAAACAACGTGATGTCTTTGGTCATACCATGAAGCTGAATAAACCCTTGTGGGTATGGCGTTAATTGAGCCATGCCTTGAGGCGATCCTCTCTCGCCATGCACAATCACTTCAGGCCAAATGCCCGGTTGTGACGGCCAGTGCGCGAGATACGCCGCTTTGTATTCCACCCAACGTTCACGAGGGCGCTGCGCCAAATCATCGAGAGAGCCCGTGCGAAACCCGCACGCATTGATAAGAAAATCGACATGATGCGCCTGGGTTTTCCCTGACGCATTCTGCGTGGTGATAGACCAACCTTGCGCCGTTTCTTCAACGTCCGTGACACGATGCCGTAAGTTGATCGTGCAATTCGGCACACCTTCCAACCCCAGTGCAGCCGTCGCGGCTAACCTGAACACGCTCAATCCGTATTCTTGAACCACCACCAGCGGGTATTTGAACTGCTCAAGTGACATATACTTGGCAACGGGCACCATCCATTCATCTGGCGAGTTTGGATTGTCTGGCAATTCCGCTTGAGCAAGGCGCAACATGTCTTCTTTACTGTAAAGCGTGAAGTAGTCGTCTGGTGATCCCAGTACAGCATTGTGCGCGTCACTTTCGATCATTTTTCGGTAGTGTGCAGTGAGGACATTCAGGCGATGTAAAATGGTGTCCGGTTCGCCAGAATCCGAGGTAGGTATCGCAATCACAGTTGGACGGCGGTTAACGGAATGCGGATAGGCACGCACGGTTGCAATTGACTGCTCCAATAATGCGATACACTGAGTTTCTGAAATCTCTCTGTATAAGTTGCCACCTGCGTGTAAATGACAAATCGGTGGGCCACTGACAAGGCTCTCACTCGATTCAAAAACAAGGGTTTCTACCCCTAATCCAGCCAGTTTTAGTGCCGCTGTTGCGCCTGCAACACCACCACCCACAATGCCAACTTTGAACGGTAAGCCCGTTTCTGCCACTTTTGCGCCCTCAATAGCACTCACGATCGTGTCTCTCAATATTTATTATTGGATTCAATATGAATCGTCTTTCATCATTGTAGTGATTCTTCATTGTTTAAAACAAGAAGAGACCCGTCAGGGTCCCCTCTTTTTACCCTAACCTTTGGGTTTAGGATCACAGCGTTACCGCGTTTTTTCATGATTGCGAGGCAATCTCTTCTTCATCGTCAGCATCATTGGCTGGCAATGCATTCCAAACGGCTTTCACCAGCGTAGCAAGAGGACTCGCGAAGAAAACCCCCCAGAAGCCCCACAATCCACC
>JBELME010000010.1:0-36420 GCA_042096095.1 Enterovibrio sp. | reverse complement strand
AGCAGCTTTCGACTCCAGTGACGGATAGGCTGGAGCACCAAAAGCTGTTTGCTCTAAGTTTCCAAAAATACTGTCGAGACCATCACCGCGTGATTGAGCAAAAAGGTTTGTTGCTTGCTGTTTTTTAATAAGGTCGATCTTGAGTTCTTCCAGTGCTCGCTGGGCTTCATTTGGGTGCGGCAACACCCCTCCTTCTGTGCCTTGTGGTTCAGTCAACAAGCCCTCATCGTATCGTTGTAGCCACAGAAAGGTATGAGTGTATCTACTTATGATATCGACTATCCCTTTGCTACTAGATAAAGTTAGCTCTGGTGATTGCATTGATTTCTGCACTAGTTTCAATGCTGCTTCTAGCTCTTGAGCGTTTGACTCGAAACGAGCATGGTCGATTGTGTAGCCTTGGATTAGGTGTTCTTTTAATAGCTTTGTTGCCCACTGTCGGAACTTCACACCACGTTTCGAGTTCACTCTGTAGCCAACGGATATAATGGCGTCCAAATTGAAATGCGGTACGTTTCTCTTGACTTTTCGACGCCCCTCCAATCGAACTAGGAAGAATTCCTTCCTAGTTGAAATCTCATCTAACTCATTGTCCTTAAATATGTTTCTCAGGTGAATATTGATGTTTCGAGGAGTTGTGCCGAATAGTTCTGCCATCTGAATTGGAGCAAGCCAAACACTATCGTCATGAACCTTTACCTCGACATTCCCTGCATCAGTTTCGAAGATTTCTACATTAGCTTCACTTATATCACTCAAGACTTCACCTATCGATACTAATCTCTACACAGGGATATGTTAGTACGCTACAGACGTGCGTAAAGTTATTTCTTATCCAGTCATTGTTGACTGCGCCCCAATCAACAACGCGATATTTTCCTTTCGAATATTGTTCAATTTTAACCTCGATTTCATGGAGGGCTTTGATCGTATCTTGTGCTGTTCTCCGAGGCATCCCCGTGACCTCAACAATTTTAGGAACGGTGTTAAAATCATTATCAATCAGGTAAGCAACAAGCAGTCTGCGAAGAAATGAAGTCTGTGTTTTACTTGGTTTAGAGGTCATACAGTTAGAGCCTCATTTATCCATAGAGTCTCTTCTCCATGTCCTTTATCTCGCATCCATATATGCCATGCGAGGTAATTACCTAGATATGCCGTACCAACCCCTTTAAATCTATCTAACCATTCTTTGAAATGAGCTATAAACCCGTTCACATGCTGTATATGGTAGACATCATCAATTACACGCCCGTCTGAGGCGATAATCCGCTTGTGATCCATCTTGATATCTATTTCATTGACAATACTTTTGTAGGAAAGGTTGCCGTCCGTACAAAGGCAGCAACCCTCTGTTAATAAGAGTGTTATTGCTTCAGCTAGGTTCTCTTTACTGTTTCGATCCATCACCCGATATGTGAATTGGTCTCCTCGCTGGTAGGAGACTAGAATAGGCACTAGAGGAACTTTTCCGCCACCCCGTTTGCGTGACTCTCTAGGCATTTGGCGACACCCCTTAAACGATTCAGGTAAGAATGCCTCATCAGCCTCTATGATACCTGTAAACGAGGTTGGTTGATTCTGGTTGGGCATTTGCAGGAATCTGTGTCGCCAGAAGAAGGCGGTTCTTAGATTGATATTGAGATGTCGAGCTATTTTCCTTAGTGATACCCCATCCCACATCAAAGCGGCATAGGCTAACCACTTGTCTTCCATGCGCATTTTAAACAGGGGCGTACCTGTCAAAGAGCAGAAGGTTTTCTTGCAGCCCTTGCAACGATAGCGCTGGATACCTTTCGTCGTCACTCCATGCTTAACGAACTCTATCGAGTGACAGTGGGGGCAATCAGAAACAGTTTGCTCCCGCTCAGCAATCACCTTTCCAACAGTATCACCATCGAGCTTTTCTTTGACGAAGTTGTTTAGCCGCTTGGTATCAGCGTAGTTGAGGGAGGGGATAAGTTGCAGTATCTTATCTAAGTTATTGATTCCCATTGTTGCCGCCATCTGCTTTGATCTTGTAGGGATCATGGTTATAGACTAGCAACACAGAAGTCCAACAGAGCCATGTATAAACAGTATTAGCGTATATGCCAGCAATTAGATACCAGCACAACTACCGATCAGTCGTGCTTTCCGATGAAAACCTGCACCTCAAGCATCCGTTAATACCGGCTTTCCTCAAAGACGGCAGCCTCGTTTACTATCCATTTGGTGGGTTTGTACGACGTGAAGTGCTGACGTATGAGCAGTACGTCAAACTGACGTTCATTAGCGCTTTTTCCCCCGAAGGAGAAGACAGTGCCTAGGAAGACATCACCAGCCACAAAGTACTTGGTGTGTTTATCAAAGGGGAATACTTTGTTGTGCTTTCCGAAGGAAAGCCCATCATGGTGCAGTGACTAAGCGTCTTTCAGTATTCATGGTAGGCACTGTCACGAAGTCTATTCGTTAATCGTTGCGCGTTACTCATTGCGATAGCGCGTCAGCCTTTCTTGTCTGCGGTGGCTTTCTGCTTCTAAGATTGTGGTCGCGTCTAACGCTTGGAGTGACTCATCATTTCTGAGTAATGCGCCGTCCGCAATCAAAGACAAATAACGGCTGCAGCACACCCTCAGAAACGACGTGAAGTTACTGATATCGTGATTCGATTCCAGCGATTCAAAATACAGGCTCGTGATCATCTTATTGAGAGGAAGTGCATCCCTGTGCGCGATTTCAGCTAGGGTGTTCCAATAAAACAATTCGAGCCGCACGGAGGTAACTACACCATCAATTCTTATTGAGCGCGTTTGGCTTTCCCACAACGATTCATCCGCACCGATAAACAACTGACACATACTTACCTCCTTGTTTTTCTATAGCAAACGCGTAAATTGCGAAAGCATGGCGGGATGAGCAGGCCAAGCGGGTGCTGTGACCAATTGACCATCAGTGATTGCTTGATCAAGCGGTATCTCCACGTACGTCCCGCCAGCCATTTCCACTTCAGGCTTACACGCTGGGTAAGCCGTGAGTTTGCGCCCCTCAACAACATGAGATGCCGTCAGAAGTTGAATACCATGACAAATAGACGCAACCGGCTTGTTATCCGCAAAAAACGCACGGATTAGCGCTGTAACACGTTGATCTAATCGCAAATATTCAGGAGAGCGTCCCCCTGGAAGGTATAGGCCGTCAAACTGATCTGCCTTAACTGTGTTGAAGTCGCCGTTTAACTGAAAGTTATGGCCACGCTTTTCTGTGTAGGTTTGATCTCCTTCAAAGTCATGAATCGACGTTGAGATGAAATCACCTGCGCGTTTCTCAGGGCAAACTGCATGCACTTCATGGCCCATCGCAATAAGCGCCTGAAAGGGAACCATGTTCTCGTAATCCTCAACAAAGTCACCGGTAATCATTAGAATTTTAGCCATTGTTAAGACCTTCTCCGTTTAATAAATGTCGTCACGTTGAGAAGCCATTAAACGGCCTTGCGTTAACAAGGTGGTAACATGCGGTTATTACATCTGGCACAGTGGGATCAAAAAGGCGAAATTGGCGGGAGATGTACGGAGGAAGTGTGACATCTACGAACAGGATTGAGCCACATGTTTTTAAGCAGGCTGGTCGGGCGTTTTTATGTATCAGTCACGCACGACGCGAATGTTTAACATCTCCGCGTCAGAAGGCACGTCGAAATACGCAGAGACATGGTGAAACATCGCTTCTGTATCAAAGGCTTGCCTTTCTGGTTGCGCCATCCTACGTTGCGCAATTTGCTGTAGGCATCGTGCATCGTTCCTATCCAGAAAGATAAGTTCATGAGAGGCAGAGATAGCATTCGCCAATTCTAAGAACCCTTTTCGTTGACCTTCAGTGTTCGCAGGAAAATCCATCACCACACTTGTCCCTGTTTTCAGGATGCGCTGAACATGCTCATGAACGAGGGGTTTCATACGGCGAGAGAAGATCAAATAGTCATCAAAACTATTAATCTGATTCGGGTACAGCGCTGTCAGCCAATCATCTTCAGAAAGCAAAACGGCATTCTTCTCTTGGGCTAACGTGAGGGAATACGTCGATTTCCCTGCGCCCATTTTGCCGCAGAAAAAGTACAGGGTGCCAATCGCTTGCATGTGCTGCTCCAACGCCGATGAACATGATAAATTGCGCTATTAGTCTTGCACAAATGCCTGTAACGCCGCCAATGCAAGATCGGCTTTTTCGGCCTGAACAAAAATATGATCGTGATAATACGCCGCAATCACATTCGCGCTGATGCCATTACACGCCAGCTTGTTTGCCACCGCCGCCGTCAGGCCAACCGCATCAAGGCTCGAATGCACGGTTAGCGTGATTTGCTTATATACGCCCTCATAGTTAAGTCCCGCTTGATCTGCAGCGGATTTGCTCACGAGCAAGGTCATGCCTTCTTCCTCTTGGAACGTCGCACGAGGGTTAAGCGCAATATACTCACTCAAGGCGCCCGATACTGTACAAAACACCCAGTCGCCGTCAATGAGAGCAGGGTGCATTGATGCTAATAACTGATCGAGTTCTTTAATGCCTGCCATGATGATGTCCTTATGGTGAGTGCCGATGTGTACCGACGACATTGATTCCGCTTTCCCTGTTTCGTCATCATCTTCGATTCAGCATGGGCAACACAATGCCAAATGCCATGAAAACGCCCTGATAGAAGAATAAATGCCAACACCGTCAAACTCCCGAAAGTGCCACTTTTACGAGGGACTGTTTAAATATACAGTGGTAATGATATTTGCATCAAAAAACAACGAAATAAGGAGTAAAACGCAATGCATCCCATGCTTCGCGAGAAAATGTTGAAGGTGTGCCAACAGAAAATAGAGAAAAAAGGCGAGGGGGTGAATGTGTCCTTCTATGCTTTTTTTGCCAACAAAAACGACAACCCTGAGCGCCTGATGGAAGCCGCGACATGGTGGATACAAACGCACAAGCTCGACCACTTTGAAAAAGCCACCAAGATCTTGACCTTGGTAAGCGAAGACGTTTCGTCCCCCTTTGCATAGATGCATGAAGCACGTCGCCTAGCAACGTGCTTCAGCAATCATTATTGAACCGGCATCATGGGATACTGCGGGTCGACCACTTTCACAAAACCGACCTTTTCCGCCACGTGGCAAGCATTACACACCGCTTTTGTGGTTTCGAATGTTTCCCAAATCTTCGCCTCGTCTTTTGAATCAATGGCAGCCTGCATCACCTTCCACTGAGAGTCGATAAACATGGCATCGGCATTCGCTTTGCGCGCAGGGCGACGTTCAGTGCCATTCACAATGGTTTTCTTTATCTTCTTCCATTGATAGGTTGCCATGTCATAGTTCTGGTTTTTAAGCGCAAAGTAAAACGTGTTAAAGCGAGCGCCAGTCTCGAACATGGTCATGTCAAAGCCCCGCATTTGTTTCTGCAGCACTTTAAAGCGTTCATCATTGGTTTCTTTATTCATCACCCAGTCATTTTGACCTTTGAATTGCGTCACGGTCGCAATGGCCGAAGCAGATGAAAGAAGAGCAGGGGTTAGCACTAAACTGACGCACAGCGCGCGTTTTAATATTGGCGACATTGTTCACCGTCCTTTTTTATTGTGGTTTATTGAGCGTTGACAGGCTAACGCAACCAAGAAGACGAGGGATACAGTGAAAACAGGGTATTAGAACGGCAAAGCACGAATAGAACATGATTCAATGTATTTGTACGCAGAGCGTCATGATGAGAAAACGACATGACAGCGACAAACTATTGATACATAAGCCTTTAATTTTCACATTTTTTGACAAGTACGCATTAATTAACGGTGTTATGGTAAATAGGCAGGGCGCATAAAACAGTAATGGATACCACAAAGAAAAGGGCGCACTGACACGGCTTAAAACACGTGCTGTGCACCCCAGTCGTTAAAGGCTACTTCTCGATTTCAGAAAGCAAATCTTTGTTAACCACAAGGTTTCTTACGCCGTGCGCGTGGTCTTCATCAAAGTCATTGCCTTCACACCACTCGCCAACGGTCGCGATGTTAACTTTGGCAATTTTAGGACGGACACTCCATGTCACCTGGAACGGCGAACCTTCTTCGTTGTAACTCGGGCCCGTTGTTGAGCCTGCATACTGAATAGGCTTACCCGTGTCGTTTGGAATGTTGATCGCCTGATGCACACCGTCTTTTTTCTCGTGCTCATTCAGCTCTTCAAAATCCAGCGCCGCGGTATCATTCACCACGACGTAAACTTGGGTTTCTACACGCAATTGCGGGTTTTTATTGGCATCGTTAAAACATGCACCCAGCGTTTCACCCGGTTCAATTTGCGCGGTGGTGTGAACGTAGTGGACTTCAATGGTGTCGCCCGGTTGCACGTCACCGTGTTTGCTTGGGCAAATTTTGCCTTTCACCGGTGCCAGTTCAGCCGCCGTCAGTTGGCCTGAATACTTGAAGCCGCTTTGGTAACCGTGACCATCGCCATTGCCTGCATACTTGGTGAATTCACCGCCTTTGTGCTCAGCATTCTTGTGGAAGTGGATATTACACAAGTTCATCTCAGTGTATTTTGGCGCCGCATTAAACGTCAGCGTGTTATTACCCGCCGCCGAATCAATGTCACGCGGAGATTGAGGACCAAAGCCTTCGCCTTCAGTGTTTTCTGCCAGCTCTTGACGCTGCTCCGCGATAACTTTATCAGAAACAGTCTCGTGGGCACTTTTTGCCATCGCACCAAAAGACGCGGACACAGCTAATGCGAGGATACACAATTTGGTAGTTTTCACTGGTTCATCCCCTTATTCGTTGAAATCAGGCATCGGCACATAGCACAGTGCTGTACATGCCGATTCGCATTCTCTAAGACTGCGAATACCCCAAAAGAGTAACGAAAGTTAGACACATTTTTTACTCGACCACCAACAGCCCGCTACGTATTTGAGGCCGTTTCTCTAAATTGCATCACATTGAAACAGACAGGTTGGCATGACTGTGAAGCAAAGCAGAAACAGGGCGCATATTGATAGAAACGTTGATAGAAGGGCGCTGATCAGAACGTAGTGCTGCGCAGAAGAAACAAGCAACTTCCGCTACGTGCCGAATCGACCGCAAGCCTTAATTCAAACGCAATATCGACTCAAACCTCCGCTCTGATCCTCCAACTTTCAAAGGGGGAGTGAGTGGAGGTTGTTTGCTCGAAGAGCAAATGCTTTTAGCTATGGAATAATCACCGCAAGTTTGCTGCCACCATGCGCAAGAAATTGAGCGCCGCAGGTAAGAAGGGCGCGAAATCTCGCAAACAACGTAAGTTGCTATAGTCACCGCCTGGTTAAAGTAAAAAAGCCCGCAAACATGCGGTTTTTTTTGGATTTTCACCTAATGTGAAAGTAGAATATACAACTGGATGGTTTGATTTAGAGCTGTTAACGAGAAATGATTGCATAAAAATTTAGAAATGACAGAATAAAACGTTTGATGCACAAGTTTATTTTCAAGAGAGCAAATGGAATTCTTCATGTTTTATTTTTGATTTCAATATGTGTTCAAATAAAGGAGTCTTCTGCACCATTAATATTAAGCGGTAAGGCGTTTGAAGTTATCTTTTTAAAGTCCGAACATTACTCAGACATAATGTTATCTTTGTCATCTGGTTTCTTTGTGGCTTATATCGTTTGGTTTGTTGATATTAGAATGCGGGAGAAAAGCAAGAGAGGCATGATTGAAAATATTTTGACAAGTCATTTCTTGAATATATTCAGAGCTATAGATTCACTTATCATAAATCTTGAAGATAATCATAAGGCTAGCGGCTCTATTTTAAATGATGCAGAGCAAAGAAGGCCTTTTGGGGACACGATAATCAACCTTGTCGAAGCTGAGACGGTTAACAGAAAACAACATGATGTAACAGTGCCGTCTCTAGACAATAGTTACTCTACTGATAGGTTACTTATTGTCTCAGATGGAGAGGTGAAAGTTAGTCGAGCGATAGATTTAAATTTTGGAATAATAAACGATAGCATTAAGGGTTTGTTGATTTATCAGAATTTTTTAAGTCATGAAGAAACACTAGCTATTCGTGATATAGATATACAATTAAAAAGACTAGAGCGCTTTATAAGAAGTAAAATCACTTCGAGAAGCATGAGTGTTATGTTCCGATTGGTTCTTGATGTGAAAGTTTTAATAAATATTGATTCTAATTCAAGCCTAAGGGATTCATATTTACTAAAAATCATGAGTAATTATAAGAATTCTTCGTTCGTTCCCGCAGTTATATATAAATATGCTTACTCACCGCTAAGAAAGAACAGCCCGCAGTAGCGGGCTTTTTTATCACTTCAATTTATCCCGAATCGGTATCCACGGCGCAGGCTGTTGGCGCTTGCCGCCACGGTACACGGTGACAGGTGGCAAAGACGGTTTCACGGGCGCACGCTCAATCACGCCGTAACGCTCACGTAACGCATAATATTGGTCTCGCCATAGCGGGAAGCCATCAAGCTCACGGGGGTTAAATTCTTGGCCGTCTGGGGTGATAATAACGGCACGGTGCTCACTGACGCGAAAGCCTTGCCAATTGAGGTCATTCGGTAAATAACCACGGGCTTTGATGAGAAGCAGCTTTTCGGCCATCGGATTGACCATCACGGAGCCATCGAGCCAGCGCCGAACCGTGATAGGTTGAGCGTGAAAATAGGCCGCTCTCTGTAAATGTTAAATCATCATCACACACATTATGTCTATCCCATTTTAAAATGTCCTGTTTCCTGCAAAGTAGAAATGTCCTATTTTATGTGAAGGAGCAATGAGGGCAGGAGAGTGCAACTAGGATTTACTGCTGCTGGCTTTGAAGGCGTTAGGGTTGGCGAGAACCGGATTGATGGCGCGAAGTTGTTCTTGTACTGCCCGTTTTTGCGCGCGACGCTTCGGGGCTTTCTTACTGCGTTCGCGAGTTTTCTGTTGCTCAAATTCCTCTTGTTTTTGTTGTGCGAAACGTAAAACATGCCCCAAGCGTTTGTTGTCAACGACCTGGGTTTGGTCGATATTTTCCAGCTTGTCAAAGGTCTTGAAATTGAGTTTCCGATATCCATAAGCAATGGCTATCTCACCATTTGGGTAGTCCAGGACTTTGACATTTTCATGCACCAACCGACTGTTTTCTTCCGTATCTTCAATTAAATAGACAACTTTATCATACTGAAAAGTCAGTGATTTTGAGAGCTTACGGATTTCCTGCCAACTGAAAATGTCATCCAGTTCGTCTTTAGACTCTCTGACTGTGCGGTGCATGTCTTTGGGATAGTTGGCCACTTTGCCAAACCGCTGATTAAAATCGTCAATAAAGTCGGGGAGCCAGGCATTAGCTTCTTCGATGGTATTGATCCCTTGTAAGCGCATTTCTTTGACCATGCGGTCTTGTAGTGTTTGATTCGCGCGCTCCACACGGCCTTTGGCCTGAGAGCTGTTTGCACAGATCAATTCAATCCCTAACTCGTTGAGAACCCGTCCATACTGTGTCTTGCCAACTTGTTTATTACGCTCTTGATTCACACGGAAGATAGAATGCTTATCGCTGTAAAGTGCGACAGGTTTGCCATGCACATCTAGGTATTCACGTGTCGCCATCATGTAGTCAAAAGCTGACTCAGTTTCGCTGAAACGCAGGTTCATCAAGCGGCCAGTGGCATCATCCATAAACACCAGCAGGCAGCACTTGGGGCTACGACCTTCAAACCAGTCATGGTGGGAGCCGTCAATCTGGATAAGTTCGCCAAGACAATCTCGGCGGTAGCGTGGTTGATAGATGCGAGGTTTTCGTTGAGCATGTGGTACCCAGAGACCATCGGCGATCATCCATTTTCGCAATGTTTCAACTGACACCGATAACTGGGTGCAGTTCGGTGAGCTTTTCTTGCGCCAACGTTGGTGAGAAATCTGGATAACGTTCTCTAATTAAGGACAAAACAGATTTACGAAGTTCGCCAGGCAATCGGTGGTTACTTGGTTTTCCACGAGCACGATGTACTAAACCTGACGCACCAAATTTTCGAAACCGGTTCATCAGTCGTTGAACCTGACGCTCACTGAGTCCCAAAATATCTGCCGCGTCGCAACGACGAATGCGATGATCGCAAACATCCTGAATTACTTTAAAACGTGTCAGCTCTTGGTCACTCATAGCTACCAGCATCTCATCGTTCCTTAAACGTCAGATCAAAACAGAAACCTAGTTGAGACGTGCGATTAAGGAGACATTTTAACTTTGCTAAAAAGTGACATTACTACTTTGCCCTTACATAATCAGTGCGCATTATCTATCTTATGTTAAATATAATATGCGGGAGAATGAAATCTGCTTCCCTCGTGTCCGTAATCACCTTCTTTTGGTGCACTTTTCTCTTTTCCTTCAATCTATTGAACGTAATTATCTATTTACCATAAAGTAGATAATTACCATTCTACTAAGACGCCTGCCATGAAACGTGGTTTCCTGTGGCTTCTTCTTACTCTGGGAATTATTTTAGAGCGCGCGGATTTGAATCCTTTTAGGAAACGACATTGTTTTACGTTTTTCTTGCGTTTGATTTTACACGAAGCACGACAATGCAATGCGGCTTGTCGTTGGGTACAGACTTCACATGAACCTTTGCCAGGTTATCCGTTAGGTTGTTGAGCGCGAATGGACGATGGCTATTAGCCATACCCAGATGGTGAGAACGAAAACCTTACCGGTTTTCACAGCGATACCATTCACGGTTTGTTCACTAAAACACAATGACATCCTGTGGAATCGTGACCTTTTATCCAGATCCTAAACTTTTCAACTGCTCGCGCTTGTGGCACGTAATCATGGCGATATATTCCACAATGGTCTAAATAATAACGTATAGACATTAAGGGAGTAATAACGTGTATGGATATCACTAAACCCTCGCCGCCGCTTATGCCGTTGTTTGATGCAGATTATCAGTTCACCTTTGATGAACTTCTGGAGCAATTGGCACAGACGAAAAAACCATTGTCATTGCCTAGCATTCGGTTTGTGCTTGAAAATCTCGCACTCGGTGACGAACAGATCAGCACCCTGTCGAGTTTTACATCCGATACTTACTGTCGTAAGCGATTGTTTAAAAACGAATGCTGCGAGATTTTGATTCTGAGTTGGCTAAATGGTCAACGCAGTAAAATTCATGATCACAAACATACGTCATGTGGCGTGCGTGTCCTGAATGGCGAAGCAACCGAAACCACCTTTGATACCGCTGCAAATGGCCATATCTACGCGATACAATCATCGTTATTTGCAGAAGGTAGTGTTACGGCGAGCAAAGATGACGACATTCACCAAATATCCAACCTTCAATGTGACGACAAACCTTTGGTGACGCTGCACATCTATTCACCACCATTGCATCAGTTCAATACCTATAGCCTAGAAGACGGCAAAGTGACACTGCTAGATATGCTCGAAGATTCATGGATTTACGAGATTTAAGCAGCGTGTTTCCACATAACATTGATTTGAAATCTGGTAACTCTCTATCTGTTTGATATATTGAGCCCATACCAATAACGGAAAGCAAGATACCAGCATGTCATCAGATTACTACGGCACCAGTGCCAGTTATGCGCGTAAAGAAAGCGGATACCGTGAAAAAGCGTTGAAGCTTTACCCTTGGGTTTGTGGGCGCTGTGCGCGTGAATTTGTGTATTCGAATTTGCGTGAACTGACGGTTCACCATATCGACCATGACCATACCAACAACCCGCCAGACGGCAGCAACTGGGAACTGTTGTGCCTTTTCTGTCACGACCATGAGCATTCAAAGTACACGGATCACGACCAGTATGGCACTGAAATCAAAGCTGGGGACGATGATCACGTCGCGGCGACGCACAATCCTTTCGCCAACTTGAAAGATTTAATGAAGAAATAACCTTGCCGGCATGACACCTCGATGTTTGATGCCAGAATCTCGAAAAACGAAGCCAGAATAAGGGTGTTTAAAACACGCTGTTCTGGCTTTTTTGCCTCTGTCATCTCAACAAATACACCCGATTCTCAATCCTCGACCAACATGTAGACCTTGATTAGCCTTATGGTTAACAAGCAGTTGTTAGAAATCAGTGGGTCGACAAATGCAAAGACATGACGTCTGTTCCGTCGATTCACGCTATGCAGGAGTTGTAGTGTTGAAACCGGCAAGGATTGTCATCGTTGACGACGAAGCGTCTATTCGAGACGTGTTATCGGATGCGCTGTCTCAACAAGGACATGATGTAGTGTGTGCCGCTAACGGCCAAGAAATGCAGGCGCTGGGCGCGGTTGATTTGGCGGTGATCGATCTCAGGCTCGACAATGAAGATGGCCTGCAACTCGCGCGAGAAGTCAGGGAATCCAGCAATATTCCCATCATGATGCTCACGGGAAAAGGCGATGAAACCGACAAAATCGTCGGGCTTGAAGTCGCGGCAGATGACTATATGTTGAAGCCATTCAACCTGCGAGAGTTCACGGCACGCATCACCGCCCTACTTCGTCGAAGCCTTGCGCCGCAAGCCTCAGAGACGAGTGCAAAGCCAGTGACAACCGAAGAAACCATTTACCGCTTTTCTTCCTGGAAGCTGAATGCAACGCGCAGGCAATTGACGCATGAAGACGGGCACCAACCCGTGTTAACCCATGGCGAGTTTACTTTGCTTGAAGCCTTGGTCTGTGCGCCTCATCGTGTGTTATCCCGCGAACAACTGATCGTGCAAACCCACGGGTATAACTGCGATTCGTTAGACCGCACCATCGACGTGTTCATACTGCGTTTACGACGGAAAATCGAACCCAATCCGCGCGTGCCTTCATTGATCAAAACTGAGCGTGGCATTGGGTATGTGTTTGCGCACGATGTACTTCGCTCTTCGAGAGCGAATCAAGACGCGAGTGCGTGATGAAAACGACCAGCATCCGCTTTCAATTGATGTTGGCGCTGTTTATTTTGCTCGCGCTCACCACCGGTATGGCGGCGGTTTCCATGTCGACGCTATGGAAAAACCAAACCATTCTGGATACTGTTTCCAGCACCACACTCACAGACACCAACACCGCGCTCAATTTGTCAGAGGGCGTGGCACAAATCGCCGCTATTGCGCCGTATGCCGCCAATTCTGTTCGGCCTATCTTGGTGCAAATAGAACGCACACACCTTGAAACGCGAATTGGCGAACTTAAGCGCCAAGCCTTGAGTCTGCACCAGAAAGAGTTTTCCGATGAGCTGTTGTCGCGGGTTTCTCAAGTCGAAACCCTGATTTATCAATTGCTCACGAACATCGAGAACGAGCTGTTTATTCGCGAAGATTTGCTGGCGAGTCAGTTTTCACTCGATCCCTATTTATCTTCCCAAACCGAATTGAGCTTCATTGACGCCTTGTATCAAGATCCGTCGTCCATCCCTGATGGGTGGATAGCGTTCATTGAAGACGAACTCACTCAAACCTACAGCGCGGATTCTGTTGTGCTGCAACAACTGCTGCCTGTGCTTTCATCTTTGCGCCGCAGCAAGGTGCAAATCCAAGCCATTAAAGCAGAAAACGCCTTTTTACTGTCGTCCATTCGCGCCCAATCCGATCGGATGGCCGCGTACGTGCTTAACTTGGTGAAAACACATCAAGCTGACGTAAAACAGCGGCAAAAAGAGAGCCGAGAAGCCATTAACACTGCATCTGGCATGATGGCGTTCATCTTGGTGATCTTTCTGGGCGGCGTGTATTACCTCTACCGTTTCAACAGCAAAATGACCAAAGATTTGTCTGCCGTCACCGAGGAAATGTTGAGCCTTGCAATGGGTGAAACCAACATGACCGCGGCGCATATTCCTCGGCAAGATGAGATTGGGCAGTTAGCGAAAGCCTTTCGCGCGTTTCACCGCAATGCCTTGGATAAACAGCGTGTCACGGCGGATCTCAACCGACAAAACATCATGCTCGAAACCATTTTCAACCAGATGCAAGATGGCCTGAGCGCGTTTGATGGGAACAACCGCTTGCTGGTGTGGAATCAACGATACCCGATATTAATGAAGCTCAACCCCGCCTTATTAATCCCAGGTATGCACCTTGATGATATCAAAGCATTGATAGCCAACACGGAACATGAAAACCGTCTGCCTGATCGCTCGGTGGCGGAATACGATGACATGGCCGCAAATCGACACATTAAGCCCGTGGTGTTTGAACGCCACTTTGAGGACGGCACCATCATTGAATTCAGCAGTCGCCCTATTCCATCCGGCGGTTTTGTCACGCTTTACCGAGACTTAACAGAACGCCGCAAGATCGAACAGCAACTCCTCCAATCGCAGAAAATGGAAACCTTGGGGCAACTGACTGGCGGCATTGCTCACGATTTCAATAATCTGCTCGCCGCGCAAAAAGGCAACTTAGAGCTCATGGGCATGACGGCCAGCTTGCAGCTTGGATGATACCAATCGGCGTTACTTGAATCGCGCACTGACGGTGACGGAAAAAGGCATTCAAATGGTGGAACGCTTGCTGGCCTTTAGCAGCAAACAAGCTTTGAACCCAAGCGCGGTGGTGATTGATGAATTGATTGAAGAAATCCTCGATCTGTTGGATTACACCGTGTCGTCAGGTGAAGAGCTTCGTATCGAGCTTTCTACTGCGCCGTCGGCGGTCTACATAGACATATGCGGCCTTGATAATGCCTTGTTGAATCTGGCACTTAACGCCAATGCGGCCATGGAAGGAAAAGGCACGTTAACCTTGAGTACGGGGCATTGCTGCTTGATTTCGTCAAGGCAAATGGCCGTCGCCATTGAGGTGAGAGACACAGGTAAAGGCATGGATGGTGAGGTGTTGAATCGCGCCATCGAGCCTTTTTTTACGACCAAAGAAAAAGGCCAAGGCAGTGGCTTGGGTTTGAGCATGGTGTTTGGTTTTGTGCAGCAATCAGGGGGCGAATTGTGTCTGTCATCCAGCCCTGAACGGGGATCTTCTGTCGCCATTCTTTTGCCTCTGTATGAGCCGGATTGCCTCCCAAGCGCTGAAGAACACATTGGCGGTAAAGACAAAAATCAGGCAGTGGGTGAAAACGCCACATTCATGGCAGACCATCAAGATGCGTTAGTTGGGAAACGGATTGTACTGGTGGAAGATGATGCCGATGTCGCCTCGCCACTCATTGAGATCCTGACTCATTATGGGTTGGATGTGTGCCCCGTTCACAGCGCGGAAGACGCGCTGGATGTGCTTCATCGATCGATGAGTCGCGACGGCATTGATCTGGTTTTGAGCGACATCAACCTCGGCAGTGCCCACACAGGCGTGTGGCTTTATGAAGAGATGTCGGCACAGTTTCCAAACTTGCCTGTGGTGCTCATGTCAGGCTTGCCGGCACATGAACTCGAAATGCACTACATGCTAAAGCCGCATTGGCCACTGCTCGCAAAGCCTGTATCCCGCGAACAATTACTTCACACCCTCGGCATGCAAATATTAAAGCACACCGCTTCAAGTTGATGCGTAGCCATCAGGGATAAAAGCCCATTTTATCAGCCAGTTATCCGATTTATTTCAATTGTTAACGACAATTCTTCAGCACTGAAACCGTTCATTCGTATTGCTTCTTCATGCTCTTTACCACGGCATGGAGGATGCGACTTTCCTTCGAATTTAGCGTGTTACCGTAATTGGAGAATAGACATGAAGTCTTTATTTAAAACGACCCTTCTCGTAGCCATGATGGCGTCAGTCCCTTTCGCAAGTGCACAAGCAGAAGACGTGCTTATCGGTCTTATCACGAAAACCAACACCAATCCCTTCTTCGTCAAAATGAAAGAAGGGGCAAATGCCAAAGCTGAAGCACTGGGGGCGAAAGTCAGTTCCTTTGCAGGACGCTACGACGGCGACACGGATTCACAAGTTCAAGCGATTGAAAACCTGATTGCGGCTGGCGCAAGCGGCATTCTGATCACGCCAAGCGACCCAGATGCTCTTGCACCCGCCGTTAAACGTGCGCGAGATGCAGGCGTGTTGGTGATTGCGTTAGACACCCCTTTTACACCAGCAAGCATGGCAGATGCGACCTTTGCGACGGATAACTTCCTTGCCGGCAAGCTGATCGGTGAATGGGCGAAAGCCATCATGGGCGACAAAGCGGCAGACGCGAAAATCGCGCTCTTGGATTTGAGCACATCAAACATTTCTGTGGATGTGGCGCGAAATCAGGGTTTTTTGACGGGGTTCGGCATTGATGTGAAAAAGCCGAACATCATGCGTGATGAGAATGACCCACGCATTGTCGGTAATGACGTGACGCAAGGATCGGAAGAAGGCGGACGCCGTGCCATGGAAAACCTGCTTCAGAAAGATCCAAGCATCAACCTTGTTTACACCATCAATGAACCCGCAGCGGCTGGCGCGTATGAAGCATTGAAAGCGGTTGGCAAAGAGAAAGACGTGCTGATTGTGTCTGTGGATGGTGGTTGTCCGGGTGTTGCCAATGTGGGTGACGGCGTGATTGGTGCAACCTCTATGCAGTTCCCGCTTCAAATGGCGGCATTGGGCGTGGAAGCCGTGGTCGAGTTTTCGAAATCCGGCGTGAAACCTGGCGCGACACCCGGTAAAGCCTTCTTCGATACCGGGGTAGAACTCATTACTGATCAACCTGCTGATGGTGTTCCTTCCTCAACCTCAAGCGAAGGGAAAGCGAAGTGTTGGGGCTAAGTTAACCCGCGTGCCCCCAAGTCTTATTCGCTTGGGGGCAGGCTTCGTTTTTACACCTTTGTTGTTGGCATCTCTCTACAGGATTATTCATGGGAACTTCACAAGGAAATGAAGGCCAAGGTCAGCACCGTACCGCCGGTGAATCGCTAGGCGATCAATCTTTGCCGCTCGGGCTTCGTATTCAACGTTATCTGCACAACCACCCTACTGCTGCCCCCATTTTGGTGCTATTGCTCGCCGTGACTGTGTTTTCTGCGTTGATTGGCGATCGTTTTTTCCACCCGTTTAACCTCTCGCTAGTCGTGCAGCAAGTCACCATCATTGGCATTATCGGTATCGCCCAAACCTTGATCATTTTGACCGCAGACATCGATTTGTCCGTCGGCGCCATCATGGTGCTTTCGTCTGTGGTCATGGGGCGCATGGCCATTGATTTTGGCCTGCCACCGTCAGTGTCGTTATTGATCGGTATTGCCGTTGGCGCGGCTGTGGGAGCAGTAAACGGCTTTTTGGTGTCTCGGATAAAGTTGCCGCCTTTCATTGCCACGCTGGGTACGTGGAATATCTTCTTTGCCCTCAACCTGTGGTATTCGAACAGCCAAACCATTCGCTCTCAAATCATCGCCAGCCAAGCACCGCTATTGCAGTGGCTCGGCACGACCATCGATGTGTTTGGTGCGCGGGTGACGTACAGCTCTCTCTTAATGTTGGCGCTTTTCGGCTTCGTTTGGTATTTGCTCAACTGGACGGCATGGGGCCGCCATGTGTATGCCGTGGGTGATGATGCCGATGCTGCCCGTTTAGCGGGAATTCGCGTACGCCGCATCCAGCTTTCAGTTTATGTGCTCGCAGGCGTGATTTACGCGATTGCCGCTTGGGCTCTCATCGGGCGTATCGGTTCAATTAGCCCGCAATCCTGTTATACCGCCAATCTTGATTCCATTACGGCGGTGGTGATTGGAGGCACCAGTTTATTTGGTGGGCGAGGCTCGGTACTGGGTACGCTGATCGGTGCGTTAGTGGTAGGTGTGTTCAGAAATGGCTTGGCGCTATTGAGCGTTGACGTGCTGTGGCAAGAGTTCACGGTCGGGTTGTTGATCATCATCGCTGTCAGTATTGACCAGTGGCTAAGGAAGGTGTCGTCATGAGCGCAGATAATGAGGTAAACGTGAGCCCTGTACTGCAGGCTCGGGGGCTAGTTAAGCGCTATGGCAGAGTAACGGCACTCAATGGTTCGGATTTTGACCTGATGCCGAGCGAAATCTTAGCCGTGATTGGTGATAACGGCGCAGGGAAATCCAGTTTGATCAAAGCGTTATCCGGGGCAATTACCCCAGATGAAGGTGAAATCATGCTCGAAGGCAAAGCGTTACGTTTCAGCAATCCGATGGAAGCGCGCGAAATTGGCATTGAAACTGTTTATCAAAACCTCGCGGTGGCACCGTCGCTGAACATTGCAGATAACCTGTTTTTGGGGCGTGAACTCCGTTGCCCTGGCTTTCGTGGAAAATGGCTGCGCATCACCGATCTTGGGCTTCTGACAATTCAAGATATCACGCAGGCCGTGGAATCTTTATCGGGTGGTCAGCGGCAAGGTGTTGCGGTGGCACGCTCAGCGTTGTTTGGTAGCAAGGTGGTAATCATGGATGAGCCCACTGCCGCCCTCGGTGTGAATGAATCTCGACGGGTGCTGAATCTTATCCAAGAAGTGCGTGCGAGAGGTTTGCCGGTGATCCTTATCAGTCATAACATGCCCCATGTGTTTGAGGTCGCAGATAGGATCCACGTTCACCGTTTGGGTAAGCGCATCGACATTATTTCACCGCAAACGCATACTATGTCTGATGCCGTTGCCATCATGACAGGCGCAATGGCACCCAGCGGCGTGACAGCGTAACTAAATGAGCGAATGGATTTCGCCCTCGTTACTCGCCGAAAAAGGCACGACTAGCGCATAAATATCAAAGAGATAAGGACGCCAACATGAAGCACTGTTTAAACCGATTTTGCGTTTTTATTGCTTTGCTGTTGGCTTTCATGCCCCCTGCCCAAGCAACGTCGGAATCCATCACCACAGGCTTTGCTTTCAAAGAAAAAGTGACTGTCGGCATCAGCGTGTTTGACCTGAGCAACCCTTTTTTCGTGACCATGGTGCGAAGTATTCGCGATGAATTAACGGTGATTTATGGTGAGCCACCGCATTTTTTGGTGCGTTCAAGCGGCCATATGTTTGAGCGCCAAGAACGCCAATTGGCGGAGTTCATTGCAGAAGGTGCTGACATGATTTTCTTGGTGGCATCCGATGAGCACCGACTGAAACCGACCATTCAACGTGCGATCAGTCAGAACATTCCTGTGATCGCCGTTGATGCACATGCCATGGGTTCGTCAGCCAGCATCACGACAGACAATGTACAAGCGGGTGAAATTGCTTGCCAACGCTTAGCGGAACACCTTGATAATCAGGGCGACATCGTCATCTTGAATGGCCCTGCGGTTTCCTCCGTGATTGAACGTGTTGAAGGCTGCAAACGCGCGCTGTCAGGCACGGAAGTGAACATTCTCTCAGACGAATTAAACGCGACAGGCAGTTACGAAGGTGGGCTTGAAACCATGGCTTATGCACTTCAAGCCTTTGAACGCATCGACGGTGTGTTCGCGATCAATGACCCTTCTGCACTGGGCGCGGAGCAAGCGTTAAAACAAGCAGGCGCAGATGCCGTATTGGTGTCCGTTGATGGCAGTCCAAAGGTGCGCGAAGCTCTGCAACAAAAACGTCAATGGTGGCTAGCAACGGCCACGCAATTCCCCGATAGAATGAGCCGTGAAGCCGTCAGAATTGGGCATCAAATTCGTCAGAACGGTGTGTTATCAAACACACATAAATTGATCCCCACCGAACTCATCGACAGCGAAAACGTTCACCAGTTTGTAAGGTGGTAATTGAGGCTGCGATTGATGGGCTTTTGGAAAGGCGCTTGAGATAGCGCGTTTGGGAATGTTTGAGCGTAAAGCCTTTGCTTGTTTTATCGCATCATGCGCTTTAGGCGGCTATCGTAATAGAAATCACGCTCATCAATGATTTTAATGGCGCGGCTTTCTGGGTGCATAGGGTTAATCAGGAAGTTGTATTCGCTGGCAATAATGGCGGAAGGAAGCTGGATCACGGGCGTGCTCATGCTTTGTAGCCACTCTGTCCCATAACGTCGCGACACATCCGCATCAGGCACGGCATCCCACCCTTCGGGCAGTTCTTTTTCGCTCACGCGAATCATGGCCATGTCATCAGGAATATAGATGGTCATCATCACCAATTGCGGCATTTGCACTGGGCTTTCATGCACGAAACGTTCGAGTGCTGACAATGAGCGTGAGCCTGCGGTATACAGAATGGGCTGACCTTTCTGGTGCCAACGCCCTGAACCAAACATGCCGCCAGTTCCCGTTAAATCGGCATAGCGTTTTACGGAAAGGCGGAATACTTCCATTATGCGGTCATGCCATGCATGAGGCGGTTCAGGATGGTTTCGACATATTGAATGCCTGTGTTGGTATCTAAGTAATCAACGGCGGCTTTCCCCCCAAACGCCACTTGCGGCGTTTTCAACCAATCCAACGCAACAGGCCGACTCCCGTAGTAATCGACGGCTAAATCAACCACACGGCGAATTGCTAAGGTTTTCTCCGATTGCGATGGCGTGAGTAAGTCAGAGTCACTTTTACGCTGCAAACTGCGCGGGCTTAAACCTATCAAGCCAACCCACTCGCCGCTGCTCATGGCCATGTCTTTCATCACTTTGCGTGCATGCTTCACTGACAAGCCGTGTCGGATAATGTCCAACTCTGTGTCTTGGTTGATCACTTGCCCTTTCTTTACAAGACCAAGCGATACTAGCTGTTCTGCATACATACACACCTCCACATACCAATGATTAAAGTATGAGCGCCATTTGTCGCATTGTAAAGCGTCATTTGTCGCCCCCTATTTGAAGAGCATGACTTTATCTGGTCGAGTTCCTTCGCGAGTGCAACATCACAACAATCACGAAGTGAGATGCTGTCCTCACAAGGGAAGGCGGGAACGCTTCTTGATTTGCCCAAATGCAAAGCTGGATTCAATGGCTGCGATGTTCGGCAGTGGTGTCAATTCTCGTCGTATAAAACGTTCGTAGGTTTTGAGTGACTCACTCACCACATGCAGCAAGTAATCATGCGTGCCTGTCATGAGGTAACACTCGAGCACTTCATCCATGTGATTGATCAGGAATTCAAACTTGCGCATGTTCTCTTCTGTTGGCTTCTCGAGCTTTACTGACACAAACACGTTGATAGCCAAGCCACACATGTCTTGGTCTACGTGCGCGTGATACCCCGTAATGATGCCTTTCTTTTCTAATGCGCGAACGCGCCGCAAGCAGGGTGACGGCGAGAGTGAGATGCGATCAGAGAGTTCTTGATTGGTTAAGCGCCCTTCGATCTGAAGCTCATCAAGGATTTTCTTGTCGATACCGTCTAACCCATTAAGAGGATGCGTCATGTATTCCTTCTCCCTTATCTCAACCTTGCCCCTTTTAATGCTTCAATCGCCTGATGCATTGAGGGGGATACACCTAACGGTAGTAGATATAGCGCAATGTGTTTAGATATTGGCAGAAAGTGCCAACTGGTTAGGAAAATCAAGCAGATTTAGCAATGATTCACCCTTCGCCCTTAACTAACTTAAAGATAAGCATGTCGATTTTTCAACGTTAAGGGATCTAGCCATGAATAAAGCCACGCAATTGAGCCCGTTACGTAAAAGTACACGTCACGAAGATGCAAGCGCGCTTGCGACCGAGCAAGCAGAGCATTTTGGGATCGACACTCAATCCGAGTTTGGCCAAACGCTGATTGAGCTCGCAACGACACTCTACACCGCCAATCATCACACCCATGATTTATGGGCCATCACGTTAGATGGATTGTCAGAATTAGACAAAAACGACCGCATTGCCTGGTTCAATGCAAAACGGTTCTTGTCTTTTCAGTTAGCGAAGATCCTCGACAACCTCCAAAACCCGATGCGTGCGACTTATAAAACCATCGCCACAAAGAACGGGCACTTTGCTTCAAAAGGGGCTTACCCTATTTTCGATAATGTCGCGGCCATTTTCTCTGCAAGCCCGGTGATTACGAGAACCGCAACCTATCTGTTCGCCTGTACAGAATGGGTAGAAGATGCATTCAACGGACGTGAACCCTTGCATGATATTTACTCTCGCTTGCTTAACCCCACGTCCATCAGTCTCGCAAACCACATTGTGGACATTGAAGCGGGTGACATGGCTGATCAGTATTTAGCATGGAACTTTAACTCAGGAATGGCGGCTATTGACGGCCTACTGAGCCATTTACTGGGGCGTGAAGACATCGTGCTTGCCTCCCGTAATATCTATGGCGGGTCCTATCAACTGTTACAGGATTGGTATCGTAAATCGTCAAACCTCGATGTCGCTGTTGAATGGGTTGATGGTTATGATGCGGCAGCTTTTGCAAACGCAATGGATGCAGCAGCGGTGAAATATGCAGATCGTATCAAGGCGGGAAGAAAGATTTATGTATACCTAGAAAGCCCATGCAACCCGCACGGCTTTGTGCTCGATGTTGCCGGGATCAGTCGCGTCACTCACGAGCGAGGGTGGCGAATCATGGCTGACACCACAGTGGGCACGCCATTTTTACACCCTGTTTTAAAACGCACTGACCCGATGGAACGCCCAGATTTTGTGATCCACTCTTACACCAAAGAGTTAGCGGGTTCAGGCACTACCACCGCAGGCGTGGTGATAGGGCGAAATGAAGACATGTTCATTCCAAAGGGTGACACTGTTACGACAAAAACACCCAATGGCGAGCCCAGGGACGTCAGTTGGGACAATACCTTGTTCTGGAATGTCTACTACATCAAAGGGGCATTTCTGGATGCAGACAAAGCCTTTGAAGTGTTGAATGGCATGAAAACCTACGAGCTCAGGGTGATGCAAAAAACCATTAATACCTTAACGCTTGCAAGAATATTCAGTCAGCACCCCGACATTAATGTGTCTTGTCCTGCCCTTCCTGACAGCCCGAATTATGTCTTGATGCAAGAAAATATGCGGCTTGGGCTTCCTGCTGCTCTCTTTACCATTGATATGGAGGGAGTTACTGATGTGGAAGGTGCATCTGGCCGACCGCCCATCCATCCCGATGCCTTCAAACAGTTCTTTGACATGCTAGAGCCTGCCGTTGGCATGCAGGTCAGCTTAGGGCAAACCAATACGGTGGCGCTTTGTCCCGCCATGACAACACATTCAGAGCTCTCTGCCGATGCATTAGATCGTGCGGGCATTAAGCCAACCACCTTACGTATTGCTGTTGGGTTGGAAGATCCGCGCCAGTTCATTGCCCATATTCAGCGTGCTGCTGAAATGTCGATAGATGCGCGACACCCTGGGTTCTCATCTTTATTTCCTTCCCCTGAAAGCATTGATGTCCTCTATAAGCAGACATATATGGATGTGCAAAAACGCTTTCTAGAGGATCTCCCAAGCTATGACACTTTGCTAAAATAGGTGTGACTAAACGGCTCTTTATGAAATGGCTATTGATCAAATAGCTTGTAGTGAAATAACTTGTGATCAAATAGCTCGGGGTGAAAACAGGCACTTTGCTCAATGGAGCGAAGTATTGTCAAAATAAGGGCTGTAGCGAGAAAGCCAAAGTAGAAATGCGTTGGTGTGAGCGCTGTTGTTTACTGCCTACTGTTTATGGAACACAGGTAGTGATGACGCGCTCACGCGAATATGTTGATCATGCATATCGACATAGCACAGCGTTACTTGGTATTGACTCGTCATGACTGAATGATGCCTCAATTCTGCATGCATCAGTTGAATCCTATCTATCAACTGATGGTGAGGCTCACAACCGTTATCGCCAAATCGATAAAGTTCGCTATGGGGCTGGTGATTTATGTTTTCCCTCACAATCTCGATTTTCATCGCCAGTTGTTCGCGTTCAAACAACGATGATTGCTTCTTTAGATCCCTCGCTAAACTTTCCTCTAAGCTTAAGAACTGAGTTGGAGTTAAAACCTGCGAACCACTATCTATTAGAGAACTTTGTACTTTTACCATCTCTAAAGCGATGGGTGTCAGCATGTGAAGATAGTCGATGAGGATTCGCTCTTCTGTGCATTGGCGATTCTTGAGCCAGATATAGCCTACGGAGATAGTCAGGACAAGGCAGGAAGCGACAAATAGATATCGTCCGGTTAACCCTTTTAGTGAAGTTTTTTTCATTCTCGCCATCACCAAAGATTACATTATGAATACCTATTCCAATGTCTCGAATTTATATTCATTACATTGCGAAATGTATACAAAAGTCATCATATAAATAAAAGACATATCTTATACTCGTTAGTTTAAATATGGGCCATGTTGCATGACTCATTTGTGAGAAAAACATTATTTATACATCACTAATACTTTTCTAGTTATGGTGCTAATTTCTTATTAAATTACATTTGATTTATATTTAAGACAAGAATCACTAAGGAGAAATTGTCATTAAACCCTTAAGTATTAGGGTTTTTATTGGTGCAATCCAGTAAAATTTTACACTCCCATAACATCCCTTTCAGGCCTTGTATATAAAGGCTTTTAAGCGCTTAAAGTAAATTAAAATTTTCGGCCTCACTATTTACTGTGCAAGGCATGCACACATATAAGGCCATTCCTGGTGTTTACTGATATATATATTTACAGATTGATATTCGAGAAAAGTGTGAGCCTTATATCTACTTCTAAAAAATGAAGAATCAGCGCATCGAAAAATATTGCAAATATGTTTATAAATGGAATAATCCGCAACGTAACAATTGTTAACATTCCCGTTACATGGTTACGGTTCGGTAGGAAATACATATAAAGCAAAAAAACTGAAAAGGACTCGGTAAATGAAGCGTTTAATGACGATGCTTGGCCTTTCGTTATTTGCGAGCTCTGCAACTGCAGGGATCGATGAGCAAATTAATGAAATTGTCGCTCCAATTGTAAACCCATTCGTGGGTATGATTTTCTCAACTATTCCCCTCCCCTTCACAGACGAAAAAGCACCATGGATTGTACTTTGGTTGGTCGTCGCAGCTGTTATCTTCACCCTCTACCTCGGCTTTATCAACTTCAGAGGTTTCACTCACGCTATCCGCCTTGTTAAAGGTGACTACACAGACCCTAAAGAGCCTGGTGAAGTATCGCACTTCCAAGCACTTGCTACGGCCCTGTCTGGTACTGTTGGCCTTGGTAACATCGCAGGTGTTGCAGTCGCAATCTCCATCGGTGGTGCAGGTGCAACCTTCTGGATGATCCTTGCAGGTCTTCTAGGTATGTCTACGAAGTTCGTAGAGTGTGCCTTAGGTGTAAAATACCGTAACACGAACCCAGACGGTTCAGTGTCAGGTGGTCCAATGTACTACCTGAGCAAAGGTCTGGCTAACCGCGGTAACCCAGCACTCGGCCGTACTCTAGCCGTTTTGTTCTCAGTTTGTGCAGTAGGCGGTGCACTGGGTGGCGGTAACATGTTCCAGGCTAACCAAGCATTCAAGCAAGTGGTTGGTGTAACTGGCGGCGACATGTCTTTCTTCGCAGATAAAGGCTGGTTGTTCGGTCTTATCATGGCTGTCATCGTAGGTGTAGTCATCATCGGCGGTATCAAGTCAATCGCGAAAGTAACCGAGAAAGTCGTACCACTAATGGCTGTTGTCTACGTAGGTGCAGCTTTGATCATCATCCTTCTGAACCTAGGTTCTGTTGGCGATGCATTTGCTCAAATCTTCAACGGTGCATTCACTGGTGAAGGTGTTGCCGGTGGTATCATCGGTGCGATGATTCAAGGTTTCAAACGTGCAGCGTTCTCGAACGAAGCGGGTGTTGGTTCGGCGGCAATTGCTCACGCAGCAGTAAAAACCAAAGAACACATGTCAGAAGGTTTCGTATCTCTGCTTGAACCGTTCATCGATACCGTTGTTATCTGTACGATGACTGCACTGGTAATCATCATCACGGGTCAACTTCACGACGGTCAAACACTGACTGGTGTTGAACTGACTTCTGCTGCTTTCGGTAGCTCAATCTCTTGGTTCCCACTGATTCTTGCAGTCGCTGTTGTTCTGTTTGCTTTCTCTACCATGATTTCTTGGTCTTACTACGGCCTGAAAGCATGGACTTACCTATTCGGTGAGAGCAAGCGCGCTGAGATGATTTTCAAAATCATGTTCTGCTGCTTCGTAGTCATCGGTGCATCTATGAACCTCGGTCCAGTTATCGACTTCTCTGATGCAATGATCTTCGCAATGGCACTAGTGAACATCATCGGTCTATACCGTCTTGTTCCAGAAATCAAAGTCGACATGCAAGACTACCTTGCACGTTTAGACAGCGGTGCAATTGCACGCTTTAAAGGTTAATTGCTACCCCTCTTGCAATGCATAACCTAAAACGAAAAAGAGATGCCAAATGGCATCTCTTTTTTTATGTCTGTTTGTATCCGTTCAACCGAGCAAACCGCCAACAGAAAAACACGCTGAGCGCTTAACCGCCAGCGAGCTTAACGGTATGACCTTTCTTCTCAAGGTACGCTTTGATTTGATCACGCTTATCGCCTTGAATCTCGATCACGCCATCTTTTACTGCGCCGCCACAGCCGCACACTTTCTTCAATTCAGCCGCCACCAACTTCAGCTGCGTGTCATCTAGGTCGAGGCCTGTCACTAAACACACACCTTTGCCCTTACGGCCTTTGGTTTGGCGTTGAATGCGAACAATCCCGTCGCCTTTCTCACGCTGAGGTGCTTGCTTCTCTTCTTTAATTCGCCCAGTTTCCGTAGAAAAAACCAAGCGGCTGTTATCGTCGTTCATCATTCACTCTATGACGTGTCAATTTAGCATTATGGTATCAAATGTTTCCTGTCTGTATATACAGAAAACAAAAGGCATTCACTTTCGGGAATGCCTTTAAATCCAATCGCTTTGTTTGCAAGTGCTGTAACGGCACTTGTTCAGCGAGAAAGCGAGTGTTGATCGATAAACTGCTTTAGCTTTGGCAGAGGCCCTTTCAGCAGTTGACCACGGACGAGCATGTACCAAAGCCTAGGCTGCTTTTCATCACTCATGATTTGAAAGCCTTTGTAGCTTTCAGAAGAGCGCGATGCCGCCGTTTTAAAACCTTGGCGTTCAAACTCAGCAGGACGACGGAAAATACGCGTGTCGCACCACCAATCGATGCATTGTTTAACGCCTAGCAGACTGCCAGATACACTTTTTCCACCCACATTTGATGAGTAAATCTCATCACGGCTTTCGATGGTATGCCCACGATGCGTGAACCGCTTCTTCATGCTGACCTTTGTTAGATGTGTAATATTTTACTTATGGTGGGATTTTAATAAATTGCAGGTGTATTGACGATGTTTATTGGAGTTAATAAAGCAAATATTCTGTCTAATCGGTTCACTATTAGACAAATATTTCGAGCGGTTAAGGCTTTGTAACGACATTTTTATCAATAAATTGCTTGAGTGCAGGTAACGAGCCTTTGAGGAGATTGCCTTTGATGATCATGTACCATGCTTTGTCATCTTCTTCCGCATCATTCATGATTTGAATGCCTTTGTACTCTTCTTGTTTCTTGTTTTTCGATTCCTCGAAATCTTGCTTATCAAAATCACTCGGCTCACGAAGAATATTGGTGTCACACCACCAATCTACAGACTGTTTTACACCAAGCAGTGTTCCTAAAATACGCTTCCCTCCCACGCGGGCACTGTACTCTCCAGTTTTTTCATCAGCAAGTTCTACGTTGTAGCCGCGATGGTAGAGACGCTTTTTCAAAAGACTCACCCTAGTTTGTTAATTATATGAAACATACGACGCTTTTATTGGTATTAATCACAAATTAGACCACTTTTTGTTGCAACGCCAAATTTCTTAATTATCTGATGATTATGTGGTGTTTAATCCATATTCGTCGGAATTAACACGAATATGCTTTAAATCCACGCTATCTATGCTAATGTTGTTAGTAAATAGTAAGTTATAGTGCGTTATGACATGAAAAAGAGACAAGCGCTTACTGACCCCGATGACATCAAAACAAGCATGGCGACATTTCGCAAAGGCCATGTGTCGCTCGACACTTGGAAAGCACTCGCGAATGGAGCATACAGCCACAATTCGCTGTTGAGCTTTCAGAATGATTGGGAAACGTTTCTCAGCTTTTGTCGCGAACATAACGTGTCGTCCCTTCCTGCTGCAGTGACCGCAGTCAGGCGCTTCATCGAACAAGCTGCAAAGACGCGTAAAGCGGCGAGCATTAAGCGCTATATCATCACTATTTCAATGATTCACCGTGTTCATGCCTGCCCTGATCCCACCAAACACCGCGAAGTGAGGTTTACCCTCAATAAGCTCTATCGGGAGAAAGCGGATGATGCAGGCCAAGCCACGGCATTCCATCTCGAACATCTCAATGCCCTGCATGAGAAACTCAGCGACAGCGATCGCTTAAAGGACATTCGTGACCTGTTGATTTGGACGCTGTGTTTTGAAGGCATGTTAAAACGCAGTGAGCTTTCCGCTTTGTCCTATGATGCGCCACAAAAGACGGACACCGGCTTTGTGCTGAATGTCGGCGAGCACATCATTTCGCTAAGTGAACAAGCAGGAGATTTAATAGAGCGCTGGTTGTTAGTGTCAGGGGTGACTGATGGGCCGCTCTTGCGCGGTATCAATAAACACGAGCAGCTTGGTGAGACACCCATGGACCATTCATCCATCTATCGTGTGTTTCGACGGGCGGCCAGTGAATTGGGAGAAGAGAATACGTTCACGTTTTCGGGCCAGTCGCCGCGCGTTGGGGCAAGTCAAGATTTGTCACAGGCTGGACTGTCGATTAAGGAAATTCAGCAACAGGGAAGATGGAAAAGCCCCGCTATGCCAGCTCAATACGTAGGTAATAAGCAGGCAAGAGACGAGGCTATGGACAAGCTGAAACGAAAGATCGAACTGGATTAGCTCTCAGCAACTCCGCTTTTAATGCAGCTTTCTAAATAGTCGGCAAAAACATGGCCATTATGCTCTACCAGTTTAGGGAACATAGAGATTGGCGTCATACCAGGGAAGGTATTGATTTCATTCAATAGCACGTCACCTTCATCCGTCAGGAAGAAATCGATACGCGACAAATCTTTCAGCTTCAAATGCACAAAGGCTTTTTCCGCGTACTCACGCATTTTCGCGATGTTTTCTTCCGTTAGGTTATCCGGCGTTACCGTCGTCAAACTGTGACTCGATGTGCTGTATTTCTCTTCGTAGGTGTAGAACGTATCTTCAGGCGCACAAATCTCGCCTGGGTTAGTCACAACCACGTCGCCATTAAAGTGATACGCCGCAATTTCAAGCTCACGCGGGCGTACTGCCTTCTCAACAAGCACTTGATGAGAAAAAGTAAACGCATCTTCGATGGCCTGCTTCACTGCCGCTTTGTCTGTGACTTTGTAACAACCCACAGATGAACCTTGACACGCTGCTTTCACAAAAATAGCGCCCCAAAGGTCAAACGCTTCTTCCGCCTGTGCAATGCTTTCAGCGTTATTGTCCGTTAGGAAAACATACGGCGTGTTTGGAATACCAATCGCATCAAACCACAGCTTTGATGTAATTTTATTGAAACAGACGATGCTTGCTGACGCATCACAGCCCATAAACGGTAATCCCGATAAGGTTAACAGTGACTGAATGTCGCCCGTTTCGCCTGGGAAGCCGTGAATGCAGGGAACAACATAATCAATCGCGATCGTTGTACCACCTACATTGAGGGTTTTATCGAGGTTTAGACGGCAAGGTTGTCCCTTTGCATCCTTCCATCCTTCGTCTTTCGTGATTTCGACGCGAATGACAGAGACGGAAGCAATTTTTGAGAGCTCTGATTCGAGATAATTCGCGGAAACCATGGAGACTTCATGCTCTGCGCTGCCACCGCCGCACAGTAGTAATACTTGAGTTGGGTTCATGACCTTACATACTCCGCCCTAAAACAGTTTAGGGATAACAAAAATTCTGCTGCACAATCCGGTGCATAACATGGAAGGTGAGCCGCCTATAGTAGACAAACCCCTGCCACCTTTCATCCAATCGAGATCAATTATCTTGTAAAATCTGTCCAATCGCTCAAAAACGCGCCGCATCGCACGATTCCGATGGTTACACGGCTGAATAAATAAAGAAAAAGAGAGCAAAGGCTCTCTTTTTCTATGTGCTTTTTACCTTAAATCTCACCAAGGCGTTAGCCAGTCCGCTCGATCAATTCAGTCGTGTCATGTCAGGCGTTGACGAATTTTTGATTGAAGATAACGAGCGAATAAAAGGCCCGTACTCTTTGATATTTTTCGGCAATGCATTCAAGGCAGATTTTGCTGCCTCTCTTGATGGGAATTCACCATACAGCAGTGTATACCACGGCAAACCTTCGACCATTTTCTTGTTTGACCACACTGGTTTGTCAGACGGCAACTTATCCATGTACTCAGTGAAACCTTTGTTATGGCTGAGCGCGATAACCTGAATGGTGTATTTTTTCGATGACGTTGACGCTGACTTTTTCACCATCGGTTTTTCAGCCTTGGCGCTTTCTACCATGGGTTTTTCTTTCATGGGGGCAGGCATTGGCTTGGGTGTGGCCGTTGCGGCAACCTTAGGCGCAGGTTTTGGCATAGGCTCAACCTTTGCAGGCATCTTAGGTGCCGGTTTTACTGCTTCAGGTGCGACATTCGACGGCTCAGTAGAAGACAAAGGCATAACCTCTGCCCCTGGGCTTTGCGTCAGCAGCAACTGTGTTGTATTCGATCCACCAGTACAGCCGGCAAGCGCTAAGGTCAGCGCGACAGAAAAGATTTTCTTCATGAATATTCTACTTTTAGGACTCACTGTCTTTTATTCTGACCCCAGCATTGGATTCATTCAACCTTAACGACAGCAACACTCCCAAGTATCTGCCACGTATCACACATCCCTACAATTCGCATGCGACCAATGATCCACTTTCTTGGTCAAATATCCCTTATTTCGCTGCGGATCACAGGCAGGTTATTGGAGACATGCAGCATTGAATAAACACGGTAAGATGATAGGTAACTGCTTGATGCTTCAGGAGAGGGAAATGACTAACCTCGATGCGCTATTCAAACCAAAATCGATTGCTGTTATCGGCGCGTCTAACACCCTAGGCCGCGCAGGCAATATCATCATTAGAAACCTTCAGTCCGGTGGCTTTCAAGGCCCTATCATGCCCGTTACGCCAAAATATCGGGCAGTAGCTGGCATCCTTGCGTATCCTACGGTTGAAAAGCTCCCGCTTGTGCCCGACATGGCGGTGCTTTGTACCCACGCGAGCAGAAACAGTGAGCTGATCCGCCAGCTTGGCGAGAAAGGCGTTAAAGTCGCCATCATCCTTGCGGCTGGCATGAAGAAAACGCTGAACGAAGACGGGCAAGCTGAATTTGATGTGATGCGAGATATCGCCTCACAATACGCCATGCGTGTGATTGGCCCTAACAGTTTGGGAATGATCCAGCCTTGGATTAACCTCAATGCGTCGTTTTCCCCTATTCCAGCGAACCGCGGCAACATTGCGTTTGTTTCCCAATCCGCTGCGGTGTGTACCACGATCCTCGACTGGGCGAAAAACCGTCGTGTTGGGTTTTCTACCTTCATCTCGCTAGGCGAAGCCAGTGACATCGATTTCCCTGAGTTGCTCGACTACCTCAGCCGAGAAAGCAAAACCGATGCGATCTTGCTGTATATCGACAACATTCAAGATGCGAGGCGTTTTATTTCCGCTGCCCGAGCCGCATCGCGAAACCGTCGTGTTCTGGTGCTGAAAAGTGGGCGAACCCCCGAAGGTGCTGGCGCACTCCGTCATTTGTCTGAGTTCTCTCATGGCCTTGATGGCGCATATGACGCTGCCATTCGCCGTTCAGGGATGCTACGCGTAAGAACGACTCACGAACTGTTTGCTGCAGTAGAAACCCTCTCCCACTCTGTGCCGCTTCGAGGTGAGCGCCTGGTCATCATTTCTAATGGCGGCGGCCCTGCCGTTATGGCGGTGGATACCCTCGTGGAAATGGGTGGAAAGCTCGCTGTGCTCAGTGATGAAACCATCGAGAAGCTGAATAAGTTTCTACCGGTGAGTTGGTCACACGGCAACCCCATCGACATCGTCGGAGATGCAGACATCACGCGTTACCAAAAAGCCACCGAGATTCTCTTAGAAAGCGATGAAGCGGATGCACTGTTAATCTTACATTCCCCCTCAGTAACGGCGCCAGGGCTCAGTACCGCAAAAGCTTTGGTCGAAACCTTAAAGAACAACCCAAGGGCGAAGCGCTTTAACATCTTGACTAACTGGCAAGGCGAAAGTGATGACGCCACCGTGGCAAGGCTTGCCTTTGCACATGGCGGATTCCCTGCCTATCGCACACCAGAAAGTGCCGTAACGGCGTTCATGCACTTGGTCGAATACCGCCGAAACCAAAAACAACTGATGGAAACACCGACATCCATCGGACAAATTGATTACGACGTTGAAGGCGGAAATGCGCTGATCCAACAAGCATTGGAGAGCCACCAAACTACATTAACCACCCATGAGGCTCGCCCTTTCCTAGAGAAGTACGGCATCAATGTCATGGCGACATGGCTTGCTGCCGATCCCTCAGAAGCAGCGCAAATAACCGAACAAGTCGGTTATCCCGTTGCGGTGAAATTGCGCTCTCATGACATTCCACATAAATCTGACGTGAATGGCGTCATGCTCGATCTGAACAACGCGACGGAAGTTGCCAATGCCGCTCAACTCATGTTGAACCGCGTTTCCTTGGCGTACCCAACTGCACGCATTCAAGGCCTACAGATCCAGAGCATGGCAAGTCGCGCGGGCGCACAAGAGTTGCGCGTTTGTGTTCGTCACGACCCTGTTTTTGGGCCCGTGATTTTGGTGGGTGAAGGAGGGTCGGAATGGGATGTAAACCGCGATGCAGCCGTCGCTATCCCGCCATTGAACATGGCGCTGGCCCGTTATTTGGTGATTGGCGCGCTTAAATCCGGCAAGTTACGGCAGCGCAGTCACCCCTATAGCCTTGATGTGGATGCACTTTGTCATTTTTTAGTGACGTTGTCACAAATAATCATCGATTACCCTCAAATTGCAGGCCTCGATATTCACCCCCTGCTCGCGTCTGGTGATGATCTGCGTGTATTGGACGCGTCTATCAAGTTATCTCCCTACGAGGACGACATACATTCTCGCCTCGCGATTCGCCCGTACCCGAAAGAACTCGAACAACGCGTGACGCTGAGAGATGGACGCCCTGTGTTACTGCGCCCTATTCTTCCTGAAGATGAGCCTAACCATAAAACCTTCATTGAGCATGTCTCCGTTGAAGATTTGTATAAACGCTTTTTCTCGGATGTGGGCGAGTTAAACCATGAAGCGTTAGCAAACCTGACGCAAATTGATTATGACCGTGAAATGGCCTTTGTCGCCGTGTACAGCAACGAAGAAACACAAGAAGACGACATTCTTGGCGTGGTGCGCGCGCTGTCGAACCCAGAGCACACAGATGCTGAGTTTGCCGTGTTGGTGCGCTCTGATCTTAAAGGCGTTGGCTTAGGGCGTATTCTAATGGAGAAAGTGATCGACTATGGCCGTGTCAGCGGATTAAAGCGGTTCAACGGTATGACAATGCCATCCAATGCCGGCATGATCGCCCTCGCGCAGAAAGTTGGATTTAGTATCGATGTGCAGTTACAAGATGGCATCGTGGAAATGGACATGATGTTGTAACGCGGCACATTTCATGGAATCAAAAATGGCTGCTTGGCAGCCTTTTTTGCTCAGGTATCCACCTGCAATCTGTTACAGCGTAACAATGTGTAGTTAATGGATATTAAAGCGTATAATCAACCACGATCAAGTCTTCAATATGAGGGCCAAATACCACTTTAAGTGCATCATGTTCAGGATCAACAAGGTAGCGCTGACGAGCATCTTCATCATTAAACGTTATAAAGATAATATGGGTATACCCTTTGTTTTTACCTTCAGGGCTGTCGTTTACCCCCCACTCTACGGACACAACCCCTTCCACACGTTCTATCATTGATTCAAACTCTTCACGAATCTCTCCAAGATCAGCCTCATTCGTGGTTGGCTTGAAGGTTACCAGTAATATGTGTCGGATCATCGTGTTACTCCATAAAGGTGTTAGTGAAACAACCGAACACATTGCTCTAGCAAGTGTTTGGCTGATTTAAGATTACGTTTCCAGACTACTCATTCTTTTGGTAGAGGTTGAATCACTTTTAGTACTTTCGGTAATTCGCGAATCATCCAGCTTTTCGCGTTCCCCATGCGGTTTCGCTTCCATGCCATCACCCACTCCAAGCGATAGACATCACTTCCCTCAATGATTTTCAACTCACCGTTGTCGAGCTCTTTTTGTATCCACCAATCAGGCATGGTACCAATTCCAAGCCCCTTCGTGATGGCATGATATTTTTCTGCCATGGAAGTAACGGTTAATCGCGGTTGTTCATCCAAGATGTTAAACGTATAAGTTTTGGCATTGCGCGCGGTATCTGCGACCGAAATACTCCGGTATTTACGGCGCGTATCTGCATCATATGGATTAGCTTCATGATGAATGGGATGATCAACGTGTGCCACCCAGTAACCTTCACTGAAACCCAGTGGGTGCACCTTCAAGCTTTGAGGGTAGCTCGGTGCCGTTGGGCAAATCAGTATATCAGCACGATCTTCTTCTAAAGCTTCCCAAGATCCTGCAAGAATTTCTTCCTGTAACCTTACGCGCGTCGTCGCTTCTTGGCTTAGCTTATCAATAATTGGAAAAAATTGACGCGCAGATAGCAAACCATCATAGGCGATGGTGATGTCTAGCTCCCATCCATGCGCTAACGATTTCGCATCGGCAACAAGCTCATCAGCGGCATTGCTCAGCACACGTCCACGTTCTAGCAGAAGCCTGCCTGCATCAGTAAATGTAGCCTTATGACCTGAACGGTCAAAAATCACCAAATCTAAATCTTGCTCAAGCTTTTGCACCTGATAACTCAGGGATGATGGCGCACGGTTTAAGGAATCTGCGGCAGCGGCAAAACTTCCCTTTCGATCAATCGCATCCAATACTTGCAGCGCTTCGAAAGATATCATTGTTATTTCTCCCTCTTCTTGAACTCGCTTTTATTCAAACCTTCTTGCTCCAATCTGGCTTCTTAGTGAGCCTCTCCGTATTGCTCGAAGTTTTCTCAAACGGAACTAATTTTTTATCATTTGCACCATAGCGAGTTGACCTGTCTTTTATCTATTTCTATTCACAGCAGTGCATAACCGCGTTAAACGCTCATTTTAATCTGTCACAATTCACTGAAAAAAAACAACTTTCCAACAACAAATCACAAATTTCGTGATGTGCACATCGCCATAAGCCTTTTATCTGTCTTACTCTTACAAGAGAGGTGCCTATGAAGTTAGATCGCATTGAAATAGCAGGTTTTCGCGGCATTCGCCGACTATCGCTAAGTCTCGATGAGCTCACCGTACTCATTGGAGAAAATGCTTGGGGCAAAAGTTCACTTTTAGATGCACTGACACTCTGCCTACCTTCCACAGGGGAAGCCTACCCCTTTCAACGCTCCGATTTTCATATCGACCACACACTTGGCAATGCCCAAACCAACCAAATACTCATTGTCTTTCGATGGCTTGAAAGTTTTTCGGGTGAGCACAGGGCAAGGCGATACAGGAAATTCTCACAGGTATGGAATGGGAATACCGAGGGGTTACGCCGCATTGATTTTCGTATCAATGCGGAATTTGATGATGGGAAGATCACCGTCAATCGTGATTTCCTGACGGAACGAGGCGATGTCGTTGATATCGACAACAATGAAGAACTCGCCCACCAGCTTGTGGTGCTTCACCCTATCATACGGATGCAAGATGCGCGGCGGTTACGCGATGCAGAGCTGCTGCAAAATGGCAACAAAACACGCTTAGAGAAACGACTAGAAAATACCGTTCGCCGTTTGCAGCAAAAGCCTGGTCATGTGAACAAGGGGGAAGTGCGAAGCGGGCTTAAAGCCATGCGCACCTTGCTCGACCATTATTTTGCATTTGACTCTCACAATCGCTCCCCCGATAACGTTGAGCCGTCTCGCCACCTCAACATGCGCACCAATTACATTCACCCACTCGAACACGTAGCAAAAAATACCTCGAACCAAAGTCGATTGCTGTTAATGGGTTTGCTCAGCGCGTTTGTCCGTGCACGTGGGCCCAAGCAACTTAAAGCCAATGCACGTCCTATTGTGATTTTTGAAGATCCCGAAAGCCGTTTACACCCAACACTGCTCAACCAAGCATGGCGTTTAATTCGATTGATGCCGATGCAAAAGATTTTAACCACCAACAGTGGCGATCTCCTATCCGCGGCACCTTTGGCAAGCATACGACGATTAGAACGCGGGTCCACACACACAGTGTCGCATCAAGTGTCACCCGATGCACTGTCGAAAGACCAAGAGAGG
>JBELME010000009.1:0-37299 GCA_042096095.1 Enterovibrio sp. | reverse complement strand
GGATATCAATGAATCCCCAGAGGCGAACACTGAGCGAAACTGTGTCACCGTATCCCACGCCCATCTCTTGCAAGAATGGGCTGTCTTGGGTGTATTTGCGGTTCTTCTTCCAGCGAAGCCAAGGACGATCACTGTCAATACTTCCATTCACCGCAGGCTGCACCCAGAAAATGCTCTTGTTTTTAAAGCGCAATTTGAACATCGCCTCAGCTTCTTCATAGTTCAAGCTGAAGATCACAGGATCATGATCTGATGAAGAGTAAGGGTTGGTAGATTTCACCAAATCACCCGTAAAGCGGCCTGAGTATTGGAACAGCGTGCTTTCTACAGCATTGATGTGCCAGTCTTCCACGCCAGTTAGCTTGCTTACCACGCCTTGGTTACCCACGGCATGGTCTAAGCTACCCAGCTCACCATCAAAGGTGTACGAGAAAGCTTCATCGCCCAAGAAAGAGGTAGCAAGGTTCACGTAACCAAAGCCATCACCCACTTCGCGCGCAGTGTCATCAAGTGTCACGCCTGCGATAGAGGTACCGGCAGCGGTCACAATCTTACGTTCTGCAGATGTAGCGTCGTAATCCGTCATGACACGCATCGGATCTTCTTGACCATACGCATTGAAATCACCCAGCGCGATAATGTCGCCATCGATGTCAGCCAATGCATTGCCTAGCGTTTCTGCAGCAGACACGCGGAACTCGTTACAACGGCCTTGAAGGTCGGCCGGATCATCATCAAATTCGCCCGCAATCCAATCTTCGTAGCAACCCGAACCTTTCGATTTGAAGTGGCTGACCGCGATAGACAGTGTTTGCTCGTCCACCACGCTAAAGGTTTGCACTAAGCTATCTCGCTGGAATTTATCCAATTGACGTGTTTCACCTTCAGGGCTATCACCCGATATGTGTTGCTCTGGCATGCGCACAACCACTGCATCCCCCGATGGAGACACTTTTGCAGCACGGTAAATCAGTGCCACTTGAATCGCATCACCTCCCAAGAAAGCACCTTGATTGAGATCTTCAACCGCTGGCGTCACATAGGTGTAGTGATCCGCGTCATCCGCAAAGCGCGTGTTCAGTTCGGTCACCAAATCCGCCAATGCCCCGTTGTCACCAAAGCCGTTGTTCTCGATTTCCATCAAGCCAACGATGTCAGCATCCATCGCTTCCAACGCGTTCACGATTTTCGCGCGTTGCAGTTCAAACTCAGCCGCGTCTTTGGTACCACGGTTACAACCACGGGATGCATCCGCATCAGCTTGGTCATCACACGTGACATTCAAGTCACCGCCCACCGCGCTCGCGCTGGTGAAATAGTTAAGCACATTGAAACTTGCGACTTTGAGGTTGGTGTCAGCGAACTTTTCAGGAGCAGCAGTTCGATCCTCCTCACGCACAAAATCACCCGCCGTGATTTCATTGGTTGCCACCATGCGGTATTTGCTAAAGCTATAGCCCATTACACCTTCAAGGTTGGTAACGACATCGCCAATACGAATATACCCTTGGTCTGCATCCAGGCCAGGGAAGTAAGGCACGACGCCATTAGGCGCGTTGGTGTCTGTTTCAATGTAGAGCTGGTTTTGTGCATTTTCAGCAGCAAGGGCAGCAGCTTCTTCAGAGCCCGCTATGTAAAGCTGTGTTGGCTTGACCAGCGGTGCTTGATGCGACAACACCATGTTGTTTCGGAACGCATCAAAGTCAAAACCAAAGTTACGCGTGATCACCATGTCACTGCTTTGAGTGAGGCGCACTTTCATGCCTTCATAACGCTCAAGGGCGTCTTCAAGCACTTCGTCTTCAACCACTTCAATGTCCGTCGCTGCTAGCTCACCAACAGTGTCGATCACTTCCCATTGGTCGCCCAGCGCATCCAGCTCTGTCAGGTTGAAGAACTCTTTGACCTTACCGCCCGCACACACTTGCATGCCCGGCTCAATCCCCGTCGGTTCGCTTCCCGTGAAGATATACAAACCGTCGGAGGTTGATGGATCCCCATCGCCATTCGCATCTTGCAGCCAAAAGCCTTTGTACAAATTGGTGGTTACCGCTGTTACGACGCCGCTAACATAGTAAGTGTCTTCGCTTTCAAAGCTGCCGTCCGGGACAAATGGGCTTTTATCACCACTGCCTTGAACAGCATAAATGGGAGTCAGGGTTTGATCGTCACACGTGAAGGTAGTGCCACCTCCGCCGCCATCACACGCACCGAGGCCACTGCAACCCAGACCATCAAACGTATCTCGGTCAAAAGATTGCCATTCAGAAGACACATCGAACGGCGCAGTCAGGTCGGTACGCCCCGCACTGCCTTCTTGACGACGAAGGGTGACATCTTTGGCGTAGTTACTCCCTAGTGCGAGCTCTCCTAGGCTATCGATGACATTGTCATTACCATCCACGAGCGCCACAACGTCGTTACCGTTAAAGTTTACCGACCCCGAGGTAATTTGACTGGCATCGGTGATGTCTGACGATGCACTGCTGTTACCGATCACCAGAGAATCACCAGCAGCCAACGCGCCACTTAAGGCAATGGTGGAACCGAAAGACGTATTGTTGTTTGACGCGATTTTGACTGCCCAATTGTCGAGAGACACACTGTCGCTGCCAAGGTTAGTGATTTCAACGGCTTTGTTGTTTGATGAACCTTCGACATATTCCGTAATCAGCACGTCTGCACTTGCAGGAAGTGCTGCACTTAGGGCTAGAGCCAGTGGACTCCATGTTGAGATCTTCATTTGCTGTCCTTTTTTGCTTGTGAAGTCATAAGCAACGCAAATATGTAACAGTCATGCACTTCATTTACGTGATGAAAGGCTCATATCACCGAATAGAGCATAAGGTGCTGACGCAATTTTCGAGACTCCTTCAGCAATCAACAGATAAGGAAAGCGTCAAAAATAGGAAAAGATGGTGGGAACAGGAGAGATAAGGACAAAAAAAGCAGCGAATTCGCTGCTTTTTGATTTGATTGGTCAAGAATGCGTTTTGGCTATGTGCGAGTCACAAAGCCTACTGCTTCGTACACTTTCTTCAAGGTCACTGCGGCACGTTCAGAGGCTTTCTCGGCACCTGCTTTCATGACTTGATCCAAGTAAGCACGATCTTGACGGAATTCAGCATAACGCTGTTGAACAGGTTCAAGCATCGCAACAACGGCTTCTGCCGTGTCGGTTTTCAGGTGACCATACATCTTGTCTGCGTAGTCTGCTTCAATCTCTGCAAACGTCTTGCCAGTCGCCACAGACATCAGGCCCATCAAGTTCGCTACACCCGGCTTGTTTTGAATATCAAACAGAACACGTGGTGGCTCTTCTGAATCGGTCATCGCGCGTTTGATTTTCTTCGCGATGGATTTCGGGTCTTCAAGCAGACCAATCACGTTGTTGCGGTTATCGTCAGACTTCGACATTTTCTTTGTCGGGTCTTGCAGGCTCATCACGCGCGCACCCACTTGTGGGATGTACGGTTCTGGCACACTGAACACATCACCGTAGACATTGTTGAAGCGGGTCGCGATATCACGCGCCAACTCCAAGTGTTGCTTCTGGTCATTGCCCACTGGCACCTGGTTCGCTTGATACAGAAGAATGTCTGCTGCCATCAAGACTGGGTAGCCGAACAAACCCGCGTTAATGTTTTCTGCGTGGCGTGCTGATTTGTCTTTGAACTGAGTCATGCGGTTAAGCTCGCCCATTTGCGTGTAACAGTTCAGCACCCAACCCAATTGCGCATGCTCAGGCACGTGCGATTGAATGAACAAGTTACTTTTCTCTGGCGTGACACCCACAGCCAAACAGAGCGCTAGCGAGTCGAGCGTTGCTTCACGCAGTTTTTCCGCTTCCTGACGAACAGTGATCGCGTGCAAGTCTACGATGCAGTATTGGCAATCGAAGTCATCTTGCATTTGTTCCCACTGACGCAAAGCACCGATGTAGTTGCCGATACTGAGTTCACCTGAAGGTTGAACACCGCTAAGTACAATGGGTTTGGTCGTTGGGTTACTCATGTTCTTTCTGTTCCTGTCAGTAAAATCAGCCAGAGTGACCACACCCTGGCTGTAAGCTCGAGAAAATCGAAGGTTTAATTTACGCTGTTTTTTCGGTACTGAGAACCGTTAAAAGTTGGTCAAAGTGATCTGCCACGCTATCTGGCGCACTATCACTGATCGGCTCGCCGTAGTTGTAGCCGTATGTCAGACCAAAAGACGCGATACCTGCATTCTTCGCAGCAAGAATATCGTTCTTCGAATCACCAACCATCAACATTTGATCGGCGGTTAAGCCATGCTTGTCACGCAATGAGAACAAACCTTCAGGGTTTGGCTTGTTGGTTGGCAGAGAATCTCCACCAATCACATCCGTAAAGTACTGTGCCAGATCCAAATCAGACAGAATCTCTGGAACAAACTCATAAGGTTTGTTGGTTACTATACCCAATACATAACCTGCATCTTTGAGCGCCGCCAGGGTGGTTTTCACGCCAGGGTAAACGATGGTTTTATCATGGCCGTTGTTGGCATAGTGAAAATTGAAACGCTCACGCACTTGGCGATAAAGTGATTCATCAACATCCGGACTAATCGTCACGCTTTGGCTAAGTGCACGCTTGAGCATGATTTCAGCACCGTTACCAATCCAGTTACGCACTTCATCGTCGGTCGCGGTGTGCAGATTGAAATCTGCCAGTGCCATACGAATGCCTTCCGCCAGATCAGGTACGCTATCGACCAGCGTTCCATCTAAATCGAATGCGATGTATGTGATGTTTTCAAATCTTACCGTCACGAATTATTGTCCTACTTTGCTTAGTTCTGCGCGCATTTCATCAACCACGGCTTTGTAGTCGGGTTGACCGAAGATAGCAGAGCCAGCCACGAACATATCCGCGCCCGCTTCTGCGATTTCGCGAATGTTGTCGACTTTCACACCGCCATCAATTTCAAGGCGGATATCTCGGCCGCTCTCGTCAATACGACGGCGCACTTCACGCAGTTTATTCAGGGTTTCAGGAATAAAAGACTGTCCGCCAAAACCTGGATTCACAGACATCAACAAGATCATGTCGATTTTGTCCATGATATGGTCAAGGTGGTGCAGCGGCGTTGCAGGGTTAAAGACCACGCCCGCTTTACAGCCATGCTCTTTGATTAACTGCAAGGTACGGTCAACATGGTCACTGGCTTCAACATGGAAAGTGATCATGCTAGCACCCGCTTTCGCAAAATCAGGGATGATGCGATCAACCGGTTTCACCATCAAATGCACGTCGATTGGCGCCGTGATGCCGTAATCGCGAAGCGCTTTACAAATAGGTGCACCGAATGTCAGGTTCGGCACATAATGGTTATCCATAACGTCGAAGTGAACAACGTCAGCACCTGCTGCCAATACTTTGTCGACATCTTCACCTAAACGCGCAAAATCCGCCGAAAGGATCGACGGTGCAATAAGAAAATCCTTCATCCTGTAGCCTCACTTATACCAATTACCTTAAGTCTCTGTGTACGGTTCGCAAAAACTTAGGGTAATGGGTAGCGCGTTAAACGTATTAGGGGTCGCAACAAAGTCGGCGCAATTCTACCCGATTGAGCGTCGCCTGTCTTATCAGATGCGTTGATAGATAGCATTAGCAAACAGTTTTACCAATGGCACACAGGGGAGGCGTGTTTGTCAGCTAAGCTGGTGGAATAGCGATGAAACAAGAAGAAGAGAAAATGCCGGAGACAGACAATAAGAAAGAAGATGTTGGCTTTACCGATATTGTGAAGAGTGTGTTTGCAGCAATGTTTGGGGTGCAATCAGACAAGAACCGACAACGGGACTTTAAGCAATCAAGCATGGTGCCTTACATCGTTGTCGGTGTGGTGTTTGTGGTGCTTTTTGTGCTTGGACTCATGGCTATCGTGTCAGTGGTGATATCAGCATAAACACCCACACTTCGCCTATTTATGGCAACTCAGGACTGTCGCCACTGAACAGCGCTAACAGCTCATCAACCTTGTTACGCCCACCCGCATTTCGGCTGATCGTGCGCTTTACGCGTACCACATTCAGCACTGCACCATGATAGAGGCTACGCGTTAGCTGCGTGTCATGGTTAGACACCAGCACAGGGACATTCTTTTCCATGGCCGCTTTACGCGCAATTTCACCCAACAACGCTTGGTCATCCAAACTAAAACCGCCACTTGCGTACGTGGTGAAATTCGCGGTGGTTGAAAGCGGAGCATACGGTGGATCGCAGTAAATCACGCTACCACGACGCGCCGCTTTAAAGCTCTGCTGATAACTCTCACACACAAACGTCGCTTTCTTGGCTTTCTCAGAGAAGTACTCAAGTTCCGCTTCAGGGAAGTAAGGCTTTTTGTACGAGCCAAACGGCACGTTAAAGCCACCTTTCTTGTTGTAACGACACAGTCCATTGAATCCATGGCGGTTCATGTAAAGAAAATACAGTGAGCGCAGGTACGGATCGGTCGCGGCGTTAAACTCTTCGCGGATGGCAAGAAAAGCAGGTTTTTGATTGTACTCTGGCGTAAACAGTTTTCGCGCGTCGTCGATATAACGCTCCGGCGATTGCTTAACGAGGTTGTAGAGATTAATCAAATCTGGGTTGATGTCAGCCAGTCGATACTGCTCGTAGTCCGTATTCAAAAATACAGAACCGGCCCCAACAAAGGGCTCGATCAGCTTTTTTCCTTCTGGCAGGTGCTTGCGGATGTCTTCAACCAGAGAGTATTTCCCTCCGGCCCACTTCAGAAAGGCGCGATGCTTTTTCATTAATGTGTATCCACTACCACTGCTGCTTGAAAGGGGGCGGATTGTATCTCATTTTTAGCCATCAATCAGCGTAAATTCACGCCCCAATCAAAGTGAAGGTAAGGTTAGTTGGCAAGCGCAAGCTCTTTATGGATTTGCGCGAATGATTTCACCCAAGGCGTCAAACGACGAACATTGGCTGACAATTCAAGTTCAGCGCGTCGTGCGGCATTCACTGATGGATAGTCCCCAATCAGGATCATGTACCACGCTTCATCGTTACGTACCGTCTCATAAACACGTGCTATGTTTTCGATGTCGTACTGTTGAAGGAAATCAACCACCGCCGCTTTTGACTGCAATGCTGCAAGCTGCAGTGCGTAGCGCGTGTCTGAGATGGCCAACAACTCCGCATTTGAAAGCGTTACGTTCACCGCTTGAGGTGCAGGAGCCAGTGGTTCTGGCGCTTGCTCGGTATTTACGGCAGATTCTGCCGCTTGCGCATCTTCAGAGACTGTCGTTGCTGGCACCGAGTTTTCTTCTAAAAGCTCTGGGATCAAGACTTCATCAACGGCTGCCGTTCCATCACCACCAATGGCTTGGTCGTCGATAATGGCATCAACCACGCGATCTGGTACCACGATGCGGCGGTTTTCATCACGGCGACCCACCGTCATCCCTTCCACCGTTGGATCTTCCGGCAGCGCGATATTGTCGTCGACAGCATCCGCATCCAGCACGGTCGTCTCGTCGCCGTCAGCATTGGCAGCATTTTGCTTGGCCATTTCCGCTTCTTTTTCGTCAAGCAACTCTGACAGCTCTTTCACACCATCAGGAATAACGTCTGCGGCTTCCACGTTTTCCGTCGATTGTTGTGTCAGTGTCCACCAAACAATGCCCACGCCCGCGACCAAAAGGAGGAAAGCAAGTATCAGTAAAGGGAGTAACGAACGACGTTTTTTTTCTTCCATCGAAGATGTCTCCTGCTGCTCAAGCCCTTTCAGGGCACCGGGTAAAGGTGGCAATAGTGCGGCTTTTTGTTTGAGTGCGCGTCGCTGTGCCGCATCAAGTTGGCGACTCACCATCATGACTTCAATAAACATTTCCCGCTCGTTTTCTGCGAGCGGGCTGATTTCTAGCTCAAGCGGTTTAACCCCTTGACCATACGATACTTTCTGCAGCCATTTGTTTAACTTACCACGCAAGCTAAACAACAATACGTTGATTTGCCAATTGTCACGCTGCTGCGCTTCCGTCACCAGCGCCCAAAGTTCTGCGATTAACGTGGCACTCAATCGGTGCGCTTCATCAATGACAATCAGGGTATGAATGCTTTGGCCTTCGAGCATGTACTCAAGGCTTTGCAGCATAGGATCGTTTTCGTTGAACACACCATCGCGCACAATTTGGCGCAGGATGATGGCACGGTGTTGCGCATCCTGTTGGCTGGGATTACAAATTAGGAGAGATTGATTAGGCTCGTTTGCCCAATTTTCGAGATAGCGTTCACTCAGCCAGGTTTTACCTGCGCCAGATTCACCTGTCACTTGAACAAGGTTAGAACTAAATCGAGTAAGAAATTGAATTCTAGACAAAAGTTGGATCTGGGTATCCAAATCCAACGCAATCATGTCGTGGGAGCCTGTCATATACAAACCCGCTTAACGTGTCGCAATGACCTCTGCAAGCGTCTCGGTAGTAACGTTCGCAACCACGTCCGCCGTCCCAATCGAGGTCGGCAGAACAAAGCGTAGTTGCCCGGAAAGCACTTTTTTGTCGCGTTTCATGTGCTTGATAAAGGCATCATAGTCCATGGTGGCGGGTGCTTTCACGGGGAGTTTTGCATTTTCAAGCAAGGAAGTGATACGGCTAACATCTTCTTGCGAAAGTAGTTGTTGAAGGTGGGCAGTTTGCGCCGCCATGACAGTACCTGCCGCAACAGCCTCACCGTGCAACCAGTTGCCGTACCCCATCTCAGCTTCAATCGCATGCCCAAAAGTATGGCCAAGATTCAACAGTGCACGAACACCGGATTCTTTCTCATCTTCAGCAACGACGTCTGCCTTAATTTGGCAACAGCGCTTGATGGCATAAACCAACGCATCAGCGTCGAGTGCGTTTAATGCCTCAAGGTTTTCTTCCAACCACACAAAGAAAGGTAAATCAGCAATGATGCCGTACTTGATTACCTCAGCAATGCCCGCGGCGAATTCACGCTCGGGAAGGGTTGCCATCACATCGATGTCAATCACCACAGCTTTAGGTTGATAAAATGCACCAATCATATTTTTCCCAAGCGGGTGATTCACTGCGGTTTTACCGCCAACAGACGAATCAACTTGAGAAAGTAAGGTGGTAGGAACTTGAATAAAATCCACACCGCGCTGGTAACAAGCGGCAGCAAAACCGACAACATCACCAATCACACCGCCGCCCAAAGCCACGACAAGCACGTCGCGGGCGTAGTTACCTTCTAGCAAGAAAGTATTGATGACATTAAACGTGTCGAGGGTTTTGTACTGCTCACCATCAGGCAGTGAGAGCAAAGCTGGCGTGCCGCCAGCTTCTTTCAAGGTATCCATGAGCTTTTCAGCATACAAAGGTGCGATGGTTTCATTTGTCACCACCACAACCTGGCGGCCCTGAGCATCAGTAAAGAAAGCGGGATCAGATAATAATCCGGCCCCAATAGAGATAGGGTAACTTCTATCGCCCAGGTTTACGTCAATCCTTTCCATGGAATACCTTTTTGCGTCGAGATTTAGTGCTTAGTGATCTTCTAGCAGTTCAATGATCTGGTTAGCCACCACTTTGGCGCTTTGATCATCCGTGCGAACCACATAGTCGGCAATCTCTTCGTACAAAGGATTGCGTTCGCCAGCTAACTCTTCCAGAACTTCACGAGGTTGTTCGGTTTGGAGCAACGGACGCTTCTTGTCACGCTGAGTACGTGCCAATTGTTTTTCAATCGTGGTTTCTAGATATACCACGATGCCACGAGCAGACAGACGGTTGCGGCTCTCTTTGCTCTTGATGGAGCCACCACCGGTCGCCAGAACGATGCCCTGCTTTTGGGTCAGATCGTTAATGACGTTCTCTTCGCGGTCGCGGAACCCCTCTTCACCTTCTACATCAAATACCCATGCGATATCAGCACCAGTGCGTTCTTCGATCACGGTGTCCGAGTCAAAAAATTCCATGTGTAGTTGCTGAGCAAGGTGACGACCAATTGTGCTTTTGCCAGCCCCCATTGGACCTACAAGAAAGATATTTCGTTTTTCAGCCATTTTAAGCAGTTTACGCGCGGTTAATGAAAACAACACCGCCCGCAGGCTCATAATCGAAAGCCCGAGGCGCCAATTTCCTCACAGATAATTCGTGATCAGACCAAAAATTATCTCAGGTCACCATGCCTTTTGGCAACTTAAAATACACCCAAGCGTCGCTTTAAATTCTATAAGGCCCGATGTTTGAAAGGAAAAATGGCTGAAACGGACATTTGGTCCCGTTTGCAGCCATTGAGGTCTTTTCCTTCAATTTAGGTTTTTAACCGCATGAAGCGTAAACACTTACTGGGTAACAATTCTTGGTGTAACAAAGATTAATAGCTCTCGTTTACCCATGGTTTCGTAGTTACGGCGGAAGAGTTGACCCAATCCAGGAATATCACCAAGCAATGGCACTTTATCCACGCCTTCCATCATTTCGTGCTGGTAAATACCACCGAGCACCACGGTTTCGCCATCATTGACCAGCACTTGCGTGCCGATTCGCTGCGTGTTTATCGCCATGGCTTCACCCGTGCCGGCTTTTACTGTGCCTGCAGGTTTATCTTGGGTCACTTCCAAATCCAGCACCAGTTTACTGTCTGGCGTAATCTGTGGCGTCACTGCCAAGCTCAATACCGCTTTCTTAAAAGACACCGCAGCAGCACCGCTCGACGACGCTTCAAGGTAAGGCAATTCAGTACCTTGTTCGATATACGCCGCGCGTTTATTTGTTGTGATTAGACGCGGGCTGGAGATGATTTCAGCACGAGACTCCGCTTGCAGTGCGGAAAGCTCAAGATCGAGCAACAAATCTTTACCCAGATTTGCGACTTGGAATGCAATGCTCGCTGCATTTGGGCTGGTTGCAGCCAAATTAACGTTAAGCATGTCATCCACATTCAGTGCATCTTGTTCACCATCGCCACCCATGTCGGTGCGATCAGAGTGCTGTAAATTTCCTTCAATACTGCCGCTGGTTGAGAAGTTACCGTTTTGGTTACTTACCCCCCAACGCACACCAATTTCTTCCAATGTCCCTTCATCAACGGTCACGATACGCGCTTCAATCTCAACCTGATCAACAGGCACATCCAAGGTCTCAATCAGTGATTTTATGATCTCAATGTTGTCAGACAGATCTTTTATCACCAGTGCGTTGGTGCGGGGATCAAACGCCAGACTGCCTCGCTCAGACAACAAACTGATACCTTCATCTTCGTCATCGTCTCCGCCGTCTAACAAGGTTTTCAGATCTTCCGCGTTGGCATATTTAATCTGGATCACTTCAGAGCGCAGTGATGCGAGTTCTCTTTCATGACGACGCTTTTCAAGCACCAAGCGTTCTTGTTCATCCAATTCAGCTTTAGGCGCCACCAACAAGATGTTGCCCGTTTTTCGCTTATCGAGCCCTTTCACTTTTAAGATGGTATCCAGTGCTTTTTGCCACGGCACATCATCGAGACGCAAGGTTAAGCTACCGTCGACGCTGTCAGACACCACCAAGTTGAAGCCATTGTGCTCGGCAACCATCTGCAGGACAGAGCGCACGGGAATGTCTTGGAAGTTAATCGAGATATGTGAATTGCCTGATGCGACTTTGCTTTTCTTCGTGTTGCTCTTTACCACGGTGGCTTGCGGGGCAAGTTCAACAGTCAATATATTGTTGCTTTGGTAATAATCATAAGCAAAGTCATTTTGCGTCGCGATGTTTAGCCAAGCATCATCGTCGCGTGATTCAACCGCCATCGATAGCGCATTTTCACTCAATCCTTGCAAGCTTTTTGAACCCACTAAGTTGTCAATTACCCGCGTATCCTTAAGGCTGACCTCTAAGCTTTGTTTGTTCTTTTTAAAATCAGTAACCACTGCATTGTCAGCCAAGGTCAACGAAAACAACGTACTCCCTTCTTCATTTTTGCTGACATCAATCTGTTGTAGTTCATTGGATGCTAACGCAAAGGAAGAAAAGAAAAAAAGTGACGCCACGCTTAGCACCTGCCTCCTTTTCATTAGCTTGCCTTGGCATCCCTTCCTCAGGCTTTTCATTCTGTACCCTTATGTTTGTTATTAAGTGCCAATCTGACGTTTCGTACTTGCCAACACCCCAGCCCATCAGGCAGGTGCTCTGTCAGCGATAGCGTTTGCTGGCTGATGCTATCAACACGTCCGCGATTGCTGCCAAGCATGCGGCCAATGCCAACACGGTGAATACTGTTGTCCGGCGATGCCACCAGTGCCCAATAGCTGCCCGGTCCGCCGATAACGCCTTTAAACGTCAAAGACGACAGTTCAAAGCGTTCGAGAGGATCATTTGTCGATAAACGTTCTGGTTGCCAGCAATCACCTTTCGCCAACGCTTCTTCTTCCGTCGCCATGGGCAACACAAAAGGATCAGTTTTCACCGGCGGTGCAAATGCTAGCGGCGAGAAAGTCGGCTTAGGTGGTAAAGGCGTTGCAGTAACCTCTGCCGAAGCATAGGTCTTACTGATAAAACGCTCTAAGTCGTCATGTCCTTTGTCACTGCCACAACCGGAAAGCACCAGCGCCATCATCAACAAGGAGACACGTTTCATTGCATTTCTCCTTGTCCGCCAATATAGCGATAGGTGTGGGCAGACACTGAGAACATCAACTCGCCATTGTTGCCCTTTTGTCGTGACAGCTGGAAATCTTGCAGCGCAACAATGCGTGGCATTCTGGCGAGTGCTGCTGAGAAATTACCGATCTCATGGTAGGGCCCAGACAGCTCCATCCCCAAAGGCACTTGATAGAGCCATCCAACCTGTTTGCCCGCCTTCCAATTCAAGGTTTCAAAGTTCAAGTTAAACTGAAGGCCCGTATCGTTGATGCCAGCGAGTAACAACGCAAGTTCATCTTCTGCCGGGAGTTGAAGCGCGAGGTGATCATAGAAAGATTGCAGCTCATTGATCTGCTCTTCCACATCCGGCAAGGCCGCCACTTTTTCTGCTTTTATGCGAAACTGTGTCCGTAATAAGTTCTCTTCTTGTTTCGCGTTCGTCGCGTCATCCAGCAGTGGCATCACCAAAAAAAAGGCACCGGCCACAAGCGCCATGACCGAGAAGACACCCAGCAACACATGTTGTGCCATTGCTGACCATTCAGGGATCTCATCAAGCTCCCAATCTAGCCAATCAGCCATTCTTCTTCGCCTCTATTGGTAAACTCGGAAGGATAAAACCCGCCAATTCAAACGTGGCACTGAATTGCTTTGCCACCATTAGGTCTTCGCTGGCGTTATTCACGATGGAATGCATCTGAACATGCGTTGCACCTTTATGGGTTTCAAGCAGCGCTAACAGCGTTGCCAATTGGGCATTGGACCGGCTGCGCCCTCTTAGCGTGACTTTTCCTGCTTTCAATGACACGTCGTCCAGCACTACCCCCTCCGGCGTAATTTCAGGCAGCAGATTGAACAAGAGTATTGTGTTGTTTCTTTGCTGTTGAAGAGAGTTCACCAACATCAGACGTCGCTGAAGCGCTTCCCGCTCCACCGCTCTTTTTGAAAAACGTTGTAGCGTCTGATTCAAGGTGGTGATTTCTTGCTGAATGCGCGCATTCCGTGCCTCTTGACGCTCAATTTGCACATTGGCATACCACGACGCACCGCCGAGCAAGATGGCCACAGAGACAGCAGCCACACCCATATGATTGAAGAATGTGCGTCGTTGTTTGAGGCGACGCGTTTCTCGCCAAGGCAATAAGTTAATTGACTGTCGCATCTTCCATCCCGCGCAAGGCCAAGCCAATGGCTGTCGTCCAAGTCGAAGGGGGTGCATCCAACCCTTCCACCAATCTTTGGGTAAGTGACATCGTCATCAGAGGATTGAACGTGTCGACATGCCAAGAGAGGTGCGCTTCTAGATGGAGCACGTCCACATCGGAAAGCCCTTCCCCCGATAACACAAGGTTTGACAAGTGCTTACCCGGAAATTGCGTCGCCGCAAGCTGATATTGTCGTTGGATGGTATCGGCAAGCGTTTCTGCATAGCGATTACGCCCTAACAAAGAATCCGCCCCCAAACTCTCGTTAGGCAACGGCAACTCTCGGAAAAAGGGGTCAGAAAGGTTGTCACCTAGGCATATTTGCATGCGCTCATGGCTGATATCGACAAACAGCTCAGTGCCCGTTGCTTCACCTCTCTCGCTGTGATGTTGATGAAGTCGCATGAGTGCATGCGCTTGAAGCTCTATCACAGACAATTGAAAACCGGCTTCTGACAAGGCATCAAGGGAATCTTTCAGTGCCACTTTCCGACATGCATACACCTCAACGCCATCGTCATTGGGGAGCACGCGATAGTCGTAAAGAAGCTCATCCATAGGTAGGCCAAGGCTTTCAGCCAACATCATGCCTACCTGAATGTATTGTTCGTTTTCGGGTAAATCGGTTGGAACGGCGATCCTTTTGAGGACGACTTTGCTCTGTGGCACACCTAACACTTGCTGAGAAGGCCATTGCCAAGGTGTTTTAATTTCTTTGCGAAGTCTCTTTTTTAGAAGACGCAAAGCATCCGTCAGAGAATGACCGCCATACTTTTCTGATACCAAAGCATTCACGCGATATGCATCGCCATGCTTTTGAATAAATGCAGCTCTTACAGCATGCGTACCAAACTCGATACCCAATGCCGTGGTTTGACCAAACATCTGAAATGACACCTTCTTAAAAGTCAGCATCAAGTAACTTTTTTGAAAGTTCTCTCAGCAGGTTCGATATTTTTTGTTCAGTTATCTTTATACTAGCGACACTAATCTATTGAACAGCTCGACAAAAAACGTTACGGGAAATATCTAGTGAAGTTCATTAAGCGACTGCTTATATTTGCAACAATTTGCATATTACTTGGAGTGGGTACAATTTTCGGGTTCTACCTTTACGTCAAGCCAGAGCTACCCGATGTAGCCACGCTGAAAGACGTAGAACTCCAAACCCCAATGCAAATTTACAGTGCGGATGGAAAACTCATCTCTCAGTTTGGCGAGAAGCGTCGAATTCCAGTCACCTACGATGCGATCCCACAAGATCTGATCGACGCGCTGATTGCCACCGAAGACAGCCGCTTTTATGAGCACCCAGGTATCGACCCAATTGGTATCACGCGAGCTGCGCTCGTCGTCGCTATGTCTGGCTCAGCGAAACAAGGTGCCAGTACCATTACCCAACAACTTGCGCGTAATTTCTTCCTTTCTAACGAAAAGAAAATAATGCGTAAAATCAAAGAGATATTTATTGCGATCCACATCGAGCAACTTCTTTCCAAGCCGGAAATAATGGAGCTTTATGTCAATAAGATCTTCTTGGGATACCGCTCTTACGGCTTTGGTGCTGCAGCGCGTGTTTACTTCGGAAAAAACCTCGATCAGCTCACGCTAAGTGAGATTGCAACGCTAGCAGGTATGCCGAAAGCGCCGTCTACAATGAACCCTATTTACTCGGTTGATCGTGCAACAACGCGCCGCAACGTCGTGCTCGGTCGTATGTTGAGCGAAGGCTACATCACCCGTTCTGAATACGAACAAGCGAAAAACGAAACTATCCTTTCTCGTTACCACGGCGCTGAAATCGAGCTGAATGCCCCTTACGTGGCTGAGTTGGCGCGTTCTTGGGCGGTAGAAAAATACGGTGAAGGCGTTTACGAATCAGGCATGAAGGTTTACACCACGGTCGATTCTCGCCTTCAAAATGCCGCGCAGTATGCTGCTATTTCTAACCTCCTGTCTTACGACCAACGCCACGGCTACCGCGGTGCGGTAGCGACCTTGTGGGGAGAGAAAAGCGCAGCATGGGATGCCGATAAAATCCAAGCACACCTGAAAAAACAACCTAGCTATGGCGAATTAAAGCCTGCTGTTGTTGTTAAGGTCGAAGAGAAAACCGCGAACGTTGAATTGCAAACGGGCGAGGTGGTGACGCTTCCTTGGGACGGCATTAAATGGGCACGCCGTTACGTTACAGATACACGTCAAGGCCGCGCGCCGAAACGTGCTGGCGACGTATTGAATGCTGGCGAGCAAATCTGGGTGCAGCAAATCAGCGAAGATTGGCACCTAAGCCAAGTGCCAGATGCAAACACCGCGATGGTCGCTATGTCACCAGAAAACGGTGCGGTGAAGGCGCTGGTTGGTGGGTTTAACTTCGTCCACAGCAAATTCAACCGTGCAACCCAATCGGTCCGTCAGGTGGGTTCAGGTATCAAGCCCTTTATCTATTCTGCGGCCATTGATCAGGGCATGACGCTGGCGACACTTGTGAACGATGCACCAATCAACCGCTGGGATTCAAGCCAAGGCACCGCATGGCGTCCGAAGAACTCACCACCAACGTACACAGGCCCAACACGTGTGCGTATCGGTCTTGCACAATCTAAAAATGTCATGGCCGTGCGTGTGCTTCGTCGAGTCGGTCTTGATGAATCCATCGATTTTCTGACGCGCTTTGGCTTTAAACGTAACGATTTACCACGCTCTGAAACCTTGGCATTGGGTGCGGGCAGCTTGACGCCAATGGAAGTTGCACAAGGCTACAGTGTGTTTGCGAATGGCGGTTACTACCTCAAGCCTTACTACATCAGCAAAGTGGATGACCCATTTGGCGAACCGCTTTTCGTTGCGAACCCACAAACTATTTGCCGTGAAAATTGCGATGCCGCGGTGAGCAAGCGAGATTCAGACAACCTTCAGGAAGAGGAAAGCCTGCTTGATCAAACCGCAGACATGGAAAACGAACCGTCGTTTGCACCGCAAGTGATCAGCGAACAAAACGCATTCCTTGTCCGCGAAATGCTTGAAGCCAACATCTGGGGCGGCGGCAGCTGGCGCAATGGAACAGGCTGGAACGGTACGGGATGGCGTGCGCAAAAGCCGCTAAATCGACGCGATATCGGGGGTAAGACAGGCACCACCAACGATTCGAAAGATGCATGGTATTCAGGCTTCGCCCCGGGTTTGGTTGCCACGGTTTGGGTGGGCTTTGATGACCATTCGCGTAACCTAGGTCGCACCTCAAACAACGCGAACCTTGGCAAAGAGCAAATTGCGGGCGCAGAAGCCGGCGCGAAAACGGCGCAACCTGCGTGGATTGATTTTATGGTTGATGCGGTCGCCGATGTGCCGGAACAACGTAAAGTCACGCCGTCAGGAATTGTGAAAGTCCGTATTGACCGTGCCACGGGTTTGCTTACCCGCAAAACCGACGGCAGCTCTATGTTCGAGTACTTCGAGAAAGGCTCTGAACCGAAAGATTACGTTTCTGCAGCAGCAAGCAGCGGCAACATCTATGAGAGCGAAGGCGAAGAGCTGTTCTAAGCCTCTCGGTGTTAAAAAGCAAAAAGGCGCTCTCCAGCGCCTTTTTCGTTTCTGCTGCTATGCATCGCATCTAAGCAGCGTTACAGTGCGCGCTCATGGTTTCGCTAATGATGCTGGCAAGCTTCTCATAGCGCGCCCTTAGCGGCGAACCTGGGCGGTAATCCAGCGTAATCAGACGCTGAGGCTCAGGGTCTACCGCTTTAATGTACACCACACCATCTCGGCGCAGCGTGTCTGGCACAGAAAGCTTCGGCAGTAAGGTAATGCCGGTTTCTGCTGCCACCATGTTTCTCAACGTTTCCAAGCTCGTTGCTCTGAATCGTAAATCTTCATGCGCACCGGCGGCAAAGCAAAAGCCCATCGCTTGGTCACGCAAACAATGCCCATCTGCCAGCATCAGCAAGGTTTCACCTTGCAGTTTTGCCATTGGGATTTCCGCTTCATCTGCCCAGCGGTGACTTTCAGGTACGGCTAGGATCATCGGCTCATGATAAAGCGGGATCTCTTTGAAGTGCTCCGTTTCGCGCACTGACGCGAGGATCACACAGTCCAATTTACCCTCTTCCAACTGCTGAACCAATTGGTGGGTTTGTGCTTCATGGAGGAAAAGCTCTAACTCCGGGAAGGCTTGCTTGAGGGCCGGTACAATTTGCGGCAACAAATACGGCCCCACCGTTGGAATAAAGCCGATATGCAGTGGGCCGGACATGTCTTCACCCTGTAGGCTCGCCATTTCGGTCAGCACTTTCACTTCCATCAGAATTTTTTGTGCTTGTTTAACCAGCGACATGCCCGCATCGGTAAACAGGACTTTACGGCTAGTGCGTTCAAGTAATACAACGCCTAACTCATCTTCCAGTTTACGAATTTGTCCACTAAGAGTAGGTTGACTGACAAAGCAAGCCTCTGCGGCTTTTCTAAAATGCTGGTGCTCTGATAGCGCCACCAGATACTCAAGATCGCGAATGTTCACTGCTTGCTCCATTGATAGATTTTACTTATTGAAATGATAAACCCAATCAATTAGAACTATCCAGTCTTAAAATACTAATATAGCTCCATCAACCGGGAACACCGGATTTAGAAAACGACTTAAAGAATAATATCCAAGGGGTAACAACATGGAATTTGTAAATAAAGAAGGTCAAAACGTACCAAGCGTTACTTTCCCAACCCGTCAAGGCGACGCATGGGTAGACGTGACCACGCAAGAACTGTTCGCAGGCAAAACCGTTGTGGTATTCAGCCTACCAGGTGCATTCACACCAACCTGTTCTTCAAGCCATTTGCCACGCTACAACGAGTTGTTCCCTGTATTCAAAGAATACGGCGTCGATGAAGTGCTGTGTGTTTCAGTGAACGACACCTTCGTAATGAACGCATGGAAAGCTGACCAAGAAGCAGAAAATATCCGATTCATCCCAGACGGCAACGGTGATTTCACCCGCGGTATGGGCATGGCCGTACCAAAGAACGATATTGGTTTCGGTGAGCGTTCATGGCGTTACAGCATGCTGGTGAAAGACGGCGTGGTTGAGAAAATGTTCATCGAACCAAACGAGCCAGGCGACCCGTTCAAAGTGTCTGATGCAGACACCATGCTGAACTACCTTGCACCGAACCACAAACTGCAAGAATCAATCACTGTATTCAGCAAACCAGGTTGCCCATTCTGTGCGAAAGCAAAGCAACTGTTGATTGATAACAAGCTACAGTTCGAAGAAGTGATTTTGGGCCAGGATGCCACCACTGTGAGCCTACGCGCTGTAACAGGCCGCTCGACAGTACCGCAAATCTTCATCGGCGGTAAGCACATCGGTGGTAGCGAAGAGCTAGAAGCTTACCTCGCTTAATCCTCCAAACAGGGCGGCAATCGCCGCCCTGTTTTCCCAATCAATCGTTTAATACACACCTTCTACCCACATGACAAGGCTGCGGTGGCTGACTTTCTGCACCTTAAATTTGGGAAAAATAATGCGTTCGTCTGGAGTAATAACATGAAAACCCTAAACGTTGATGTGGCAATCATTGGTGGTGGTACCGCAGGTCTCGGTGCGTATCGTGCAGCAAAAGCCCATGCTGACAATGTCGTCATGATTGAAGGCGGCCCTTACGGCACAACCTGTGCGCGAGTTGGTTGCATGCCATCAAAACTGCTTATTGCCGCTTCTGAAGCTGTTCACCACATTGAAAAAGCGCCGGGTTTTGGTATTCATCCTCAAGGCGAGATCCTTATCAATGGTCGCGAAGTCATGGACCGTATAAAACGCGAACGTGACCGCTTCGTGGGCTTTGTATTGGAAGGTGTTGATGACATCCCTGCGGAAGACAAAATCGCAGGTTATGCCAAATTCATTGATAACAACACGTTAGTTGTTGACGACCACACCCGCATTGAAGCGAAACGTATTGTTATCGCAACAGGCTCGCGTCCAGCATGACCAGCACCTTGGAATGATTTGGGTGACCGACTGATCGTGAATGACGATGTGTTTGATTGGGATGACCTGCCGGATTCTGTCGCCGTCTTTGGACCGGGTGTTATCGGCTTAGAGCTCGGCCAATCACTGAAGCGACTGGGTGTCGACGTGGTGATGTTTGGTGTTGGCGGCCAAGTGGGGCCGCTGACAGACCCAACGGTCATGGCATATGCCGATAAGACCTTTAACGAAGAATTCTATTTAGACCCAGACGCGAAAGTCGAAGAAATGGTGCGTGAAGGCGATAAAGTCCACATTCGCTACCTCGACAAGCAGGGTGAAACCCAACGCATCGCCGTTGATTATGTATTGGCAGCAACAGGCCGTCGTCCGAATGTCGACAAGCTCGACATCGAAAACACCGGCATGGAACTCGATGCCCGCGGTGTGCCGACCGCCGACCCGTTCACCATGCAAACCAGCGTTGCGTCTATTTTCGTCGCAGGTGATGCCAGCAACCAATTGCCGTTGCTGCATGAAGCTGCAGATCAAGGTCGAATCGCCGGTGATAACGCAGGCCGTTTTCCTGACATTCGAGCAGGGCTGCGTCGCAGCAAGATCTCAGCGGTATTCTCTGACCCTCAAATCGCGATGGTTGGTGAAACCTATAAAGAAATCACAACACGCTTAGGGACGTGTGGGTGCTTTGAAACAGGCACCGTCTCTTTCGAAGGCCAAGGCCGCTCACGTGTGATGCTGAGAAACAAAGGTGTATTGAACGTCTATGGCGAACAAGGGACTGGCCGTTTCTTAGGTGCAGAAATGATGGGCCCGAACGCTGAGCACCTTGCACACCTGCTTGCTTGGGCGCACCAAAACAAAATGACCATTTCACAGATGCTAGACATGCCGTTCTATCATCCCGTGATTGAAGAAGGTGTCCGCACCGCCCTTCGAGACCTAAATGCCAAGCTGCACTTAGGCCCTGAAATGATTAAACACTGCTTGGATTGCGGTCCAGGCTGTTAATTCACCACCCCTTGCCAACACTATGTAGTGTTTTTGCCCTCCGCTTGCGGGGGGCTTTTTTTTATGGCGAGGATTTGATCCCTCGTATTGCGAGAAACCCAACAACTGATTATCTTTAGGAACATCAACCCGAGCCCCACACAGCCTTAGAGAATGCCGATGAGTTGCCGCTACTGTAAAGACCCTGCGATATCTCTCAGCGCCAAACTGGGCAGTTGTAAGCGGTGCATGCTGCAACTCACAGTGATGAATGTGGTGCTTTGGCCAATATGGTGGATCGGGTTCAGTGAAACCCCAACATCTGTCGAATCCATTTCTCTCTTGTTTGCCGCAGGTGCAAGCGCTGGCTTACTCGCATTGCACCTCATTGTTATGCCCTTTCGAAAACCGTTACCTGAAAAAGAAAAAACCGGCACAGGGCCGGTTCAGTAATTTTTATTTCGCACGCCTATTGCGCTACTCGCTAAGCGGACTGCGATTACGCGACGTTAGATTTTGCAATCAAACGATCTTGGTCGTAAGTGAATTCAAGTGCCACTTCATCACACGCATGTAAGCGAGGACAACGGTCACAGTCTTTCATGACCTTCTCTGGCAACAAAGATTTCGACGTTGGAATGAAGCCCATTCGCATGAAGAACTCAGGCACACGGGTTAACACAAACACTTTCTTAATGGCCATGTTGCCCGCTTTTTTCAGCAAGTGTTCGACAATCGCACTGCCCTGTCCTTGATGCTGCCAACCAGCTTCCACACCCAGTGAGCGCACTTCAGCAAGACCGGAGTCGTACACATACAAAGACGCACAACCGGTGACTTCGCCTTGGTGCTCTGCAACCGCAAACGAACCAATATCACGCACCAGTTCGTTACGTTCACGCGGCAGGTTTTCACCCAAGCCCGCCCAGTAAACCACCATGCCTTCAATGGCATCCAAGTCGGTCAAGCGTGCGCCACGCACTTTCACGCGTGGAGAGTAACGTTTCTCCAAACGCTTCTCGGCCTGACTGATGGCAAATTCCACCTGATTCGGCGCAACGCCACCAAGGGCGCAACGCTTGTCAAGGCAGGATTCAATGGTCAGAATCGGGTAAACATCTTCGTCAATCACAGAAGAGAATTGCTTCATTTCTTCCAGAGATAACTCTTCAAGCGCGCACCCTTTTTCAATGGCTGCAACGACTGCAACACCGACAATATGGTGAGCCTCACGGAAAGGAATGCCTTTGGCAACCAAGTAATCCGCAAGCTCTGTGGCGTTTGAGTAACCTTGCATCGCCGCTTCAAGCGTACGATCTTTGTTGATTTTGATGCCGTCGAAACACAGCGCCGCCATTTCCAAGCAGTCATGCCATGTATCCAGTGCATCAAACAAGCCTTCTTTGTCTTCTTGCATGTCTTTGTTGTATGCAAGGGGTAAGGCTTTCACTGTCATCATCATCGCAGACATTGCACCGTAAACACGGCCCGTCTTACCACGAATCAATTCCAATGCATCGGGGTTTTTCTTCTGTGGCATCAAGGAAGAACCCGACGTCACGGTGTCTGCCAACTCAACGAAGTTCGACTCGCCCGAGTTATAGAAGATCAGATCCTCTGCCATACGTGAAAGGTGAAGCATGGACACAGACGCTACAGACATCAGTTCCATCACGTGATCACGGTCAGACACAGAGTCCAAGCTGTTGCGGGTCGCACGGCGGAAGCCCAAGCTGTGCGCCAGCGCTTCACGATCAATAGGGTATGCCGTTCCCGCCAATGCACCAGAACCCAATGGGCAGGTATCAAGACGGTTAAGTGCATCACTCAAACGCGAGTAGTCACGCTCGAGCATTTCCACATAGGCCAAACACCAATGTGCAAATGTCACAGGTTGCGCACGCTGCAAGTGGGTATACCCCGGCAACACCGTGTTTTGGTGCACAGACGCAACCTGCACCATTTGGTTTTGTAACTTATCAAGAGAAAGGAGAAGCTGCTGACCTTGCTGGCGACACCATAGTTTCAAATCCGTCGCGACCTGATCGTTGCGCGAACGTCCGGTGTGAAGCTTCTTACCGAGATCGCCCACGCGTGCGATCAGTTGTTGCTCCACCCAACTATGAATATCTTCAGCATCAGAGCGAAGAATTTGCTCTGGGTCTTCCATCACTGCCAGTTTGAGCTCGTTCAGTGCAAGCTCAAGACGCTGCTGCTCTACCTCGGTGAGAACACCGACCGAGCGCAGCGCTTTAGACCAAGCGATAGAGCCAATAATGTCTTGCTCCGCGAGGCGATAGTCAAAACGCAACGAATCGTTGAATTGCTTAAATCGAATGTCGGCTGCTTGACTAAACCTTCCGCCCCATAACGCCATATTTCCGTCTCCTTACCCTTATTGCTTCCTGTCTATTTTTGTTTTTTTTCGTTTAGCGCGCGAATGCGGCTCGACAGCGAGTAAAGACGGATAAAGCCACCAGCATGGCTGTGGTCGTAAACATCATCTTCACCGAAGGTAGCAAACTCTTCCGAATACAAGCTGTTAAGCGAACGCTTCTGCACTACTGTAGCTTGTCCTTTATACAGTTTCACCACAACTTCACCCGTAACGGACTCAGCCAGAGAATCTGCGGCAGCTAGAATAGATTTGCAAAGCGGCGTAAACCAGCGGCCATCATAAATGAGATGCGACGCTTTTAGGCCTAATTCTTCACGGAATTCGAAACAATCTTTGTCCAGTACCAATTGTTCAACACCACGAAGTGCTTCCATCATGATGGTGCCGCCCGGGGTTTCATAACAACCGCGAGACTTCATACCAACCAGACGGTTTTCAACGATGTCGATACGGCCAACACCGTGACGCGCACCTTTTTCGTTCAAGGTCGTCAGTACTTGGTACGGCGACATTTTCTCGCCATCAACGGCAACCACTTCACCTTTTTCTACCAACAGAGACACAGTTTCAGCTTGGTCTGGTGCTTGCTCTGGATCGACCGTCCACACCCAGCAAAGCTCGTTTGGTTGGTTCCACGTGTCTTCAAGTACACCGCCTTCGGTTGAGATGTGCCATGCGTTTGCATCACGGCTGTAGATTTTCTCAAGGCTTGCAGTACAAGGAATGTTACGCTCAGCAAGGTAATCCAGCAGCGCTTCACGGCTACGTAGATCCCACTCACGCCAAGGCGCAACCACTTTAAGTTGTGGTGCCAGTGCTGCGAATGCACTTTCAAAACGCACTTGGTCGTTACCTTTACCCGTACAACCGTGACACAGTGCATCAGCACCGACTTCCAATGCACACTCGACTTGCGCCTTCGCGATGATTGGACGCGCCATTGACGTACCCAGCAAGTATTTGCCTTCGTAAACAGCACCAGTCTTGAGGCTTGGGTAGATGTACTCAGCCACCATTTCTTCTTTCAGGTCAGCGATGTAACACGCTGATGCACCTGATGCCAGCGCCTTCTCTTCAATACCAACCAGCTCTTCTTCGCCTTGGCCTACATCGGCAACGAACGCGATAACTTCGCAGTCATAGTTTTCTTTTAGCCATGGAATGATCGCCGACGTATCAAGACCGCCAGAATATGCGAGTACGACTTTTTTGATATTGCTCATGTTACTTCTCCTTGTGTGCCGCTCTGACGGTCAGTACAGGCGGTCAACTTCAGTAATTTCTTTAAAGGGTAAAACGGGTGCCAATGCTGTAGCCGCTGAATAACTCGGCCAGCTTATCGGGGTAACGCCAGCTCGCCACTTCAATCGGGCGACCCAGTGCTTCAGCAGCTTCGAACGCCGCTTTTACCTTCACGATCATGCCATCAGTAATGACACCGCTTTCAATCAGTTGGTCTGCCAACGCCAAATCAAGCGTTGGCATCAATTTACCTTTGCCGTTCAAAACGCCACTGACGTCTGACAGCAAGACCAATTCCGCATCTAACGCAGCCGCTACCGCAACCGCAGCTTGGTCAGCGTTCACGTTCATCAGTTGTCCGTTATCATCCAAGCCAATTGAGCTGATGATAGGCACACAACCTGTCGCTAAAATCGCCTGCAATAATGCAGAGTTTCCTGGTGCTGCTTTACCCACACACCCCAATTCAGGATCCAGTTGTGTGATTTGGCAAAGGCCACCATCTGCAAGGCTCAAGCCCGCCGCATTAATGCCGCTTCTTACCGCTTGCCCCTGCAGCAATTTATTTGATGTTCCCGCAAGTGCACCGGCAACCACGTTAATCTGATCGCTTGGCGTGACACGCAGGCCTTGTTTCTTTTCGACTTTCAGGTTGAGGCCATTCATGAGCTCATCAACCAAGTAGCCACCACCATGAACCACCACCAAATCACGGTGCGCTGATTCTTTGTATTCACTGATGGCATTGAACAGTTTCTCGAGCGTTTCTTCACAAGAAAGCGCTGCACCGCCTAGCTTTACTACCAAAGGACGTAAACTCATCACCACTCTCCTAAACGATCGCCGTAAGAGGCGCAAAGCCGAAACGAATGTTTATGCACTGCATCGCTTGGCTTGCAGCACCTTTTAATAGATTGTCGATCGCCGAGGTAAGCACCACGTGCTGCCCTTTCACAGACCAGCCAATGTCGCAAAAGCCTGTATTTTGGACAGATTGCAGTTTTGCACTTTGGCCGACACCGAGTGGACGAACCAAAGGTTGGTCGGCATACGCTCCCTGAAGTACTTGTGTTACCGCACTCTCATCAACACCATCAGCAAGCTTTGCCGTGATGGTGGCTAGGATACCGCGTTTGAAGTTGCCAAGGTGCGGCGTAAAGATAACTTCTCGACCAAGATGCGCAGAAATCTCAGGTTGGTGACGGTGTGTGAACACGCCATACGCATGCAGACTCACTTCGCAAAAGCTGTTGGTCATTGACGCTTTGCGTCCCGCACCAGATACCCCACTCACTGCACTAATAACGGGCCACTGAACATCATCAAGTAACCCTGCATCAATAAGCGGTTTTAATGCCAATTGAGAAGCCGTTGGATAGCACCCCGGCACGGCAACCAAATCTGCCGATGCAATGGCATCTGCATTCCATTCAGCAAGGCCATATGCCGCTTGACCGAGCAATTCGGGGAAGGTGTGGGCAAAGCCATAATACGTGGTGTAGAAATCATCAGATTTCACACGAAATGCACCAGACAGGTCGAAGACTTTACAACCCTGCGCGAGGAACGAGGCCGCCAGATCATGGCTCACTTCGTGGGCGGTCGCTAACAACACTACGTCCGCGTTTTTTGCGATAGCATCAACATCTGCCAAAGGCTGCAACGGCAAATCAATTAGCCCTTTCAACTGACCGTGGAGATCACTGATAGGAGTGTTGGCATCGGCACTGTTTTTCGATACGTATAACCCAGCTAATTCAAGCTCTGGGTGTAGATGGACCATTTTGGTCAGCTCGGCACCGGTATAGCCACTAGCGCCGACAATCATAGTCTTTAACATGGAAAATCCGTTTATGTAATCGGTAGAGAATTGTTGTGTTTCAGCTCGCTCAGCTGCGGGAGGGGTAGGGGTGCGCGTCACCCGGCGTTAAATTAACGTCGGCGTCGTCGTAGAAGAAGGGTCTGTGAGTAATAATCCATCATCGTATCGTACCTTTTCACTGCATCTGTGAGCGAATTTTTTAATTGTTATTCATTTAATATGAATTTATATGTGCTTTTTATCGTGATAAGTGACTAATGTCAACTCTTTGTATAAACAAAAAACACAAAGGCTGGATGCAACGCAAATTCGGCGTTTTTCGCCACTTTCAGTTGTAATTTTGTTACATCTCGCTGTATACCTTGCCATTGCTGGGATGGAGGACAAAAAGTCGATAATTCAGCACACGGATGATTGACCTCGGGGGCGTATATTGGCTAGATTGAGTGACTATGATTGCAATTTGGATGTAACAAAGTTACGAAATGGATGCCTTATGAATGACAAGTACGACGCGCTAAAAAGCAACGTCAGCATGCTTGGTCACCTGTTGGGAAACACCATCAAGGATGCCCACGGTGACGAATTGCTGGCAAAGGTTGAAGAGATCCGTAAGCTCTCTAAATCGGCCTCTGCAGGAAACGACGACGATCACGCAAAACTGATCGACGTACTTCAAAGCCTACCGAACGATCAGCTTCTTCCTGTTGCTCGCGCTTTTAGTCAGTTCTTGAACTTGACCAACATCGCAGAACAATACCATTCAGTTTCTCGCCACTGCGAAGAAACCGTCTGCAGCCCAGATGCACTGGACGGACTCTTCCAACGCCTAAAAGGTAGCGATATTTCTCCTGCCGACACAGAGAAAGCGATTGATGACCTAAAAATAGAGTTGGTATTGACGGCGCATCCAACGGAAATTGCTCGTCGTACAACCATTCATAAGCTCGTCCAAATCAACAAATGCCTTTCTAAGCTAGAGCTCGGCGATATTTCATTTAGCGAACGCAATAAAACAGAGCTTCGCCTTGAGCAACTTATCGCACAGGCTTGGCATTCCGACGTTATTCGCCAGCAACGCCCAACACCGCTTGATGAAGCCAAATGGGGCTATGCCGTTATTGAAAACAGCTTGTGGCAAGCCGTGCCGGAGTTCCTTCGTCAATTCGACCTCAAGCTAAAAAGCCACATCGGTCGTGGTCTGTCTGTTGATGCATCTCCGATTCAAATCTCAAGCTGGATGGGCGGTGACCGCGACGGTAACCCGTTCGTGACCTCTGACGTGACCCGTGAAGTGTTGCTTCTTTCCCGTTGGAAAGCGGCAGACCTTTATCTGACAGACATTCAGGAACTCATCAGCGAATTGTCGATGACCCGTTGTAATGACGTGGTTCGTGCAATGGCCGGTGACGAGCACGAACCGTACCGTGCGATTTTGAAATCTCTGCGTAAAACACTGACCAACTCCCTTGATTACCTCGATGCGAAAATCAAAGGTCAGCGCGCAGAAGATAAAGACATCCTGACGCACATTGATCAGCTTTGGACGCCTCTTCACGCGTGTTACCAATCGCTGCACGAGTGCGGCATGGGCATCATCGCTGATGGTTTGCTACTTGATACGCTTCGCCGTATTCAATGTTTTGGCGTTAACCTTATCAAGCTGGATATTCGCCAAGAAAGTACCCGTCATGCTGACGCGCTGTCTGAAATTACCCGTTGCCTAGGCATGGGCGATTACAGCCAATGGAGCGAGCAAGACAAACAAGCCTTCTTGATCCGCGAGCTTAGCTCGAAGCGCCCTCTTCTTCCGCGTAACTGGGAACCGTCTGACGACGTACAAGAAGTCCTTGATACCTGCCGCGTGGTGGCTCAACAGCCGCGTGAAGCATTGGGCTCTTACGTGATCTCTATGGCGCGCACCGCCTCAGACGTACTTGCGGTTCACCTTCTGCTTAAAGAAGCAGGTTGTCAGTTCCGCATGGACGTCTGTCCATTGTTCGAAACCCTAGAGGATTTGAACAACGCTGAATCCGTGATCAATCAATTGCTGAGCATTGATTGGTACCGCGGCTTTATCCAAAACTTCCAAATGGTCATGATCGGCTACTCTGACTCTGCGAAAGATGCAGGTGTGATGGCGGCTGGCTGGGCACAATATAAAGCCATGGAAGCATTGGTTAGTGTCTGTGAAAAAGCTGGCGTTGATTTGGTGCTGTTCCACGGTCGCGGCGGTTCCATTGGTCGTGGCGGTGCGCCTGCACACGCCGCCTTGCTGTCACAACCACCACGCAGCTTGAAGGGCGGCCTTCGCGTGACAGAACAAGGTGAAATGATTCGCTTCAAACTGGGCCTGCCAGATGTAGCGACAAACAGCCTGAACCTTTACGCAAGTGCCATCCTCGAAGCGAACTTGCTGCCACCGCCAGAGCCAAAACAAGAATGGCGCGATCTGATGGAAACCTTAAGCGAAGTGTCATGCGAAGCATACCGTGACATCGTTCGTGGCCACTCTCAATTCGTTCCTTACTTCCGCTCTGCGACGCCAGAACTCGAGCTTGGCAAACTACCTTTAGGGTCGCGTCCTGCAAAACGTAACCCAACGGGCGGCGTTGAAAGCCTGCGTGCCATTCCTTGGATTTTTGCATGGAGCCAAAATCGTCTTCTATTACCAGCATGGTTAGGTGCAGGACAGGCGATTCAATTCTCTATCGATCATGGCCACCTCAAGCAACTTGAAGAGATGTGCAGTGAATGGCCATTCTTCTCAACGCGTCTTGGCATGTTGGAAATGGTCTTCACCAAAACCAGCCCTTCTATCTCGAAGTACTACGATGAGAAGTTAGTTGATAAAGAGCTTTGGACGTTGGGTGAGCAATTGCGTGAACGCCTCAACCAAGACATCAAAGCAGTGTTGATGGTAGAAAACAGCGATCACCTCATGGAACAAAACCCGTGGGGCGCAGAAGCCATTCGCCTGCGTAACATCTACGTTGAGCCATTGAACATGCTTCAGGCTGAACTGCTGTGTCGTACACGCGCGACGGAAGGTGAAACCTCTGCATTAGACGATGCGTTGATGGTAACCATTGCCGGTATCGCAGCAGGTATGCGCAATACCGGATAAATGAGAAAGTATCCCAAAAATAAGAAAGGCTGCATTCTTGCAGCCTTTTTTATTTTCCGTGCGTCTTTTTCCATTGTTGTCGCATTGATAATGTTATTAATATGTTGAAGTGCTTAGACGATGTGCATACATAGCGCATCGCAGGGCCGCGACGACGGTAAATAACCGTTCTAATTTCCGCGTACTATGTCTTTTTCAGTATCCGCACCATTTTTGGATACGACGTTGGCAAGGGGCATAGCGAGGAAAATTAGATACGTTTCGATCCGCCCAGTTTTGTGGAATAAACAAACTCGCCAAAGAGCGACATCCCAGGGCACCGGATCGCCTTTTTATGATTTTGGATAGAAGAGATGTCACTACCACACGTAATTCTCACGGTGCTTAGTCACCGGGATGCTACTGGTTACGATATAACCAAAGAGTTTTCTAACGCCATCGGTCAATTCTGGAAAGCCAGTCATCAGCAAGTGTATCGCGAGCTTAATAAACTTGCCGATATGGGAGCTGTTAGCTGCAAGCTCGAACCTCAAGACGGCAAACCTGATCGCAAAGTCTATTCCATCACGGACATCGGCAGACAAAGTTTGTATGAGTGGTTCTTGTTACCCGCTAAACACCCAACTGACCGCGATGAAGTGTCTGCAAAACTTCTGACTTGCAGCCTTTTTGAACCCGCACCTATGATCCAACATATGCATGCATTGATCGATGAGTCGCGCCTCCAGCTGAGCCAATACCGCGATCTGGAAAAGAATCACTATGCTGATTCTGCGCTTCTAACGCGAGATGGACGCCTTGAGCGCCTGACGCTGCGTCGAAACATTTTGCGTAAGGAAGCTTGGTTAACATGGGCTGAAGAAGTATTGATTGAATTAAACGCCATGGAAGCCTCTGTGCTAGAACCCAAGTTGGCCATGCGTTAAATCATATTCATTACCGACAAAAAAACCGTCGTTATCGACGGTTTTTCTTTTTCTGAGGTTCACCCAAAGCACTAACTGTGGACCAGCCGTCTCGAGTAGATATTTTGATGAACTGACATCAGCCTTTTGGACGAACACCCAAGGTGTGGCAAAGCGCATAGGTGTGCTCTGCACGGTTCAGCGTGTAAAAGTGGAAATCCTTCACCCCTTCTCGGCTTAGCACGCGGATCATATCAATCGCTTGGCTTGCACCCACCATTTGGCGTGTAACCGGATCATCATCAAGGCCTTCAAACTGGTTCGCCATCCAACCAGGAATGCGCACATTGGTCATGTTTGCAAAGCGTGAGGCTTGCTTGAAGTTGGACACAGGCAAAATGCCCGGGATGATTTCTACATCAATACCGGCTGCTGCACAGCGGTCTCGAAAACGCAGGTAGCTTTCAACATCAAAAAAGAACTGGGTAATCGCACGGTTTGCGCCAGCATCCACTTTGCGTTTTAGGTTAATCAAATCCGCCTGTGCACTGCGCGCTTCAGGGTGTACTTCTGGGTAGGCCGCCACTGAAATATCAAAGTCGGCTTCGCCTTTTAGTAATTCCACCAAATCTGCCGCATACATATCAGGCTTCGCGCTTTTTTCTGGCAAGTCACCACGCAATGCGACGATATGGCGAATACCACTGTCCCAGTAATCACGCGCAATGGTTTTCAATTCATCACGGCTTGCGTCGATACAAGTAAGGTGCGGCGCAGCTTCAATGCCCGTTTCTTGTTTAATGCTTTTTACGATGGAATGCGTACGGTCACGCTCGCCTGAGTTTGCGCCGTAAGTAACAGAAACGAATTTAGGTTGCAGTGTTTTCAAGCGCTGAACAGAAGCCCAAAGGGTTTGTTCCATGCTTTCGGAGCTGGGCGGGAAGAATTCAAACGATACGTTGATGTCGCCGTTCAAATCGGTAAGGTTTTGATTCAATGCGTCTAAATGACTGGCGTGTGAGTATCCCATACTGTCTCCCTGAATCGGCTATACAGCCGATAATTCCTTATGACAAGCTTCCATTTAGCCGTCTATATGTCTAGATGATGTCTTGCGGACATATCAAAGTCAACTTGGTTTAGTTGAATTTTCTTCATGTTGATCATCATAATTTTTCAAAAAGAAAAAAAGCGGAGGGGCTAACCTCCGCTTTTATCCTTCGTCTTTATCGCCATTTAAACCTCGTTCTACAACAAGTTTAAAGTCCGCTAAAGCAAAGACGCGATTCGGTTCAAATCTGATAGCAGTGCGCCAGCGGTAACATCTCGTCCTGCGCCAGGTCCTCGGATCACCAGAGGATTCTCTCGATACCATTGGCTCTCGATCGCGAAGATGTTGTCACACGGCAGCAAGTTCGCCAGAGGATGCTCGTCAGAAACTACCTCTAAGCCAACACGTGCCTTTCCATCACGCGTAAAACGCGCGACATAACGAAGGACACCGTTTTCTTTTTTCGCATCATCTAGCCACTCAGAGAGCGTGCTATCCAATGCTTGGCTTTGGTCAAAGAATGTATCAAGCGACAAATTCATCAATGCGTCAGGCACCAGTGATTGCACACGCACCTGTTCAGGTTCAATTGCTAGCCCGGATTCGCGCGCCAAAATCACCAGCTTACGCATCACATCAGCGCCGCTGAGATCTTCTCGTGGATCGGGTTCTGTTAATCCTTGCTGCCATGCTTGTTCAAGCAGATCGCTAAACGCAACGTCACCGTTGTATTGCTGGAACAACCAAGACAAGGTGCCAGAGAAAATGCCTGATAAGGCAATGATGTGATCGCCACTCTCACGCAGATCTCGGACGGTATGGTTCACAGGAAGCCCTGCCCCTACCGTCGCGTTATACAACCAATGGCGACCTGTTTTCGCAAACGCGTCTTGTACCTTGTGGTATTCCGCACCACTTGCTGAACCCGCGACTTTATTCGCTGATACAAGGTGGAAACCGTGCTCAGCCAATTCAGAGTACTGCTTCGATAGCGGCGCACTGGCTGTTACATCCAGCACAACAACGTCGTCATACGGGTGGTTGAGCAATTCAGAGATCCACTCACTGTCTTGATATGGCGCTGAATGCTCTGTGAATACATCCATCACAGCCGCCGGATCAATGCCATTGAAGTCAATCCACTGGCTGCCACTATCGAGAACAGAGATCAGTTCGAAGTTCATGCCGTGACGCTTTTCCAATGCTGCTTTTTGTTCAGCAAACAAATTCAACCAACGGCTGCCAATGTTGCCTTTGCCTAACAGTACAAGGCCAATACGACGCTGCGCTTGAAACAACGCGCGATGAATCCCTGCCACCAATGCGCCTGTGTTTGCTTTGCGGAGCAATGCCGCGATGCTCAGCCCATTTTTGGACTCACAGATAAACTCGATCGGTTGTTCACGGAGCTGCTGATAGAAACCGTGGCAGTGAACGGGGTTTCCTGTGACACCCGCCCCCACGGCAGCCACCAGACTGAACCCTTCGCGCAAACGGATCTCAGCAGGAATACCGGCATTTTGCAGCTGCTCTAACACGCTATTGACCACTTCAGAGGTGTAAGCGAGTTGAATGCGGTGCTGATCCTCACTGGCGGATGTCGCCAGTGGCTGCAATTGGTTACGTGTCAGCAAGCGTTCTAAATCTAAACGGGCGATGTCAAAATCGTGCGAACGCGGGACATCTAATTGCAACAAACACACATCATCCAATGATGTGATGATTTTCGCGCCACGGCCAGAAGCCAATACACGCTCAATGCGTGTTGAGCCAGATTCCGGTTCGTAGCTACAACGAAGGTTCAAGTCGATACAGCTCTGCGCGACGGGTTGTAGCGTTCGCGTGTGCATCACAGGCGCAGCAAGGCGTGCTAACTCTGCCGCTTCATCAAGGCGAAGCAAAGGCAGTAAGCAGGCATCGGTAACGACACGAGGATCCGCGCTATAAACGCCGGCCACATCGCTCCAAATCGTCACGCGGTTTACATCCGCCAACGCACCAATCAAGGTGGCGGAGTAATCGGACCCATTGCGCCCAAGTAACACCGTTTCACCCGCACGGTTTTGCGCCATGAATCCGGTGATCACCACACGGTGGTGGTTATGCTGCACCAATTGTTCTTTGAGTAGCGGCCAAGAACTTGCACGATCCACTTCCGGTTGTGCAGCACGTTCTGCACGTAGAAACGAACGCGAGTCCATACTGACAGATGGCATGCCCATTTGGGTAAGCAGCGCAGGTAAAAGACGTGAAGACCATACTTCACCAAACCCTTGCGCCCATGCGCGCTGTGCCTCGGTTAAACGCGCTTCAGCCGCTTTTGCCAAGACGCTGAAATCCTCATAAAGCGCATCGACCAAGGCTTGCTTCGCATCACCTTCAATCAGGTTTTCAATCAAATCTTGCTGATATTTGCGTAAGCCTTGCAGGCTTTCATGAGCAAGACGGCCATCTTTCTCAAGAAGGCCTAGCCATTCGATAAGACGATTGGTGGTTTTACCGGCAGCAGAAACAACGACCAAGTCATCTTCGCCACTGTATTGCTCTAGGATACGAGCCACGCGACGAAAACACGCTGGATCGGCAAGGCTACTGCCACCAAATTTGTGTAACTGGCGGGACAGCGAATGCTGTGGGGGGACTACTTCAACCGCGCTCATTACTAACTCTCTCTCACTGTGTCGAATGCATATTTCAGGTCAGCGACCAAGTCGTTATGATCCTCTAGACCGATAGACAAACGCAATAGAGTTGCGGCGATACCCGCTTCCGCCTGCGCTTCATCAGACATGGCTCTGTGCGTCATCGAACCCGGGTGAGTCACGAGACTCTCCACACCGCCGAGTGATTCTGCTAACGTGAATAGCTTAAGGGAGCGAAGGAAAAGTTTCAGCTCACTTTCGTTCCCTTCGAGCTCAAAGCTCAACATACCACCAAAACCTGTTTGTTGTTTCTTCGCAATCTCATGGCCTGGGTGTTCAGGCAGCGACGGATGGTAGATAACACGTACCAATGGCTCGCTTTGTAAGAAGGCCAGAATCTCTGCGCTGTTTTCTTCGTGCTGGCGCATTCTCGCGCTCAAAGTACGTAATCCACGCAGTGTCATGTAGCTATCAAACGCATTGCCTGTTGCGCCGATACAGTTGCCCCACCATTTCAGTTCGTCAGCCAAAGTCTGGTCTTTGGCAACAACAACACCGCCAACGGTATCAGAGTGACCGTTGATGAATTTCGTGGTGGAGTGAACAACGAAGTCAGCGCCTAAGTTAAGTGGCTTTTGAAGCATTGGAGATAAGAAGGTGTTATCCACGCCGACCCACGCGCCTACCGCGTGAGCTTGCTGGCAAATCGCTTGCACATCTACCACACGTAAAAGCGGGTTTGATGGGGTTTCAATCCATACCAGTTTCGGGCTCTTCGCAAGCGCAGATGCCAAGGCAGCGTCATCAGACTGATCAACAAACTCAATCCTGAATGCCCCTTTTCTCGCGCGCGAATCAAACAGACGATACGTGCCACCATAGCAATCGTGCGGGGCAACAATCAGATCATCAGGCCCAAGTAAAGATAGCACCAAGTTGATGGCTGACATGCCACAGTTTGTCACAACAGCACCGGCACCATTTTCAAGATCACACAGAGCAGTTTCGAGAAGGTTTCTCGTTGGGTTACCACCGCGTGCGTAATCGTAGGTTGGCACTTCCCCAAATTCAGGGAATTCGTAATTGGTTGAGAGATAAATAGGAGGAACCACTGACTGGTATTGTGAATCGGTGGTGATACCAGTGCGGACGGCGATGGTGGCTGACTTCTTGTCGCTCATAGGTGCTTCCCTGTAAAAAATGCGTGCGGAATATGTTTGAATTATGTTCAACCTTAAACATTCAAGAACAAGACGTCAACACTTCTAGACGTCTATATGTCTTTACATGTGGCGGTTAATATCGCTAAAATTTATGTTCATCCAACCTGGGCGATTGCTTCCGGCGTTGACTGCGATTTGAGAATTGAACTGCTTATGAAGGTGAACGATGGCAGACTGGAATGGCGAATATATTAACCCTTACGCCGAGCACGGTAAAAAGAAAGAGCAAGTAAAGAAGATCACCGTCTCTATCCCGTTGAAAGTGCTTAAAATCTTGACGGATGAACGCACTCGTCGTCAGGTGAACAATTTGCGCCATGCCACGAACAGTGAACTTCTGTGCGAAGCATTCTTACATGCTTACACGGGTCAGCCACTGCCCGAGGATGATGATATTCGCAAGGACAAGGGCGATAGCGTGCCTGCGGAAGCAAAGCGCATTATGAAAGAACTGGGTATCGAGTTTAACGAAGAAGAATATTAATTTCGTTAGCAGAATGACAAAAAAACCAGCCGATTGGCTGGTTTTTTTTATTTAAAAGAAAACAGTACTATTTTCCTTTCAAGGTACTACGGAAGAATTATGCGTCGATAAGCGCTTACTTATCTTCCATATAGTTTTCTGGCATCTCTATACGTGCAACACCAGATTCCACCGCAGCTACCGCAACAGCTTTAGCAACACGTGGCAGCAGGCGTGGGTCCATCGGCTTCGGAATGATGTAATCCACACCAAAGCTCAATGCATCAACACGCGCCGCTTTCAGTACTTCTGCGGGTACGGGCTCTTTTGCCAGCGAGCGAATCGCTTCAACGGCTGCTAACTTCATTTCGTCATTAATTCGGCTTGCGCGTACATCCAGCGCGCCACGGAAAATGAACGGGAAACAAAGTACATTGTTCACTTGGTTCGGGTAATCCGAACGGCCTGTACCCATGATCAAATCATTTCGCACTTGGTGCGCAAGTTGAGGTTTGATTTCGGGATCAGGGTTTGAACACGCAAACACAATGGGCTTTTCAGCCATCAGTTTTAATGCTTTTGGTGGCAACAAGTCTGGGCCTGATACACCCAAGAAAATATCTGCACCTTCAATCACATCTTCAAGCGTACGTTTGTCGGTGTTGTTCGCAAACAGTTGCTTGTATTCATTGATGTCATCACGGCGCGTGTGAATAACGCCTTTACGGTCCAGCATGTAAATCTTTTCACGCTGCGCGCCACACTTGATCAACAGCTCCATACACGCAACCGCCGCTGCGCCTGCCCCTAAACAAACGACAACCGCATCTTCGATGTTTTTGCCTTGCAGCTCCAGTGCATTCAACATGCCCGCTGCGGTAACAATCGCAGTGCCGTGCTGGTCATCGTGGAAAACAGGGACATGGCAACGTTCGATCAACTGCTTTTCGATTTCAAAACAATCAGGTGCTTTGATGTCTTCAAGGTTGATGCCGCCAAAGGTGTCAGAGATGTTGGCAACCGTGTCGACAAACTCTTCAATGGTGCGGTGCTTTACTTCGATATCAATGGAATCTAGACCCGCAAAGCGTTTAAACAGTAGCGCTTTACCTTCCATCACAGGTTTTGATGCCAGTGGGCCCAAGTTACCTAGGCCAAGGATTGCGGTGCCGTTTGAAATCACGGCAACCATGTTACCTTTCGCTGTGTATTTATAAACATTATCAGCATCTTGTGCGATTTCACGAACGGGTTCAGCCACACCAGGGCTGTACGCCAACGCCAGATCTTCCACGGTATCAGCCGGCTTGGTAAGTTCTACCGAAATTTTACCTGGCACTGGATAGGCGTGATAATCCAGAGCCTGTTGGCGTTTGTCTTCAGACATGTTGTTATTTCCTGATTGTATTTATCGTCATTGGTTAAAAACCTTGCCACGTTAACGATCTCGCAAGCGAAGAGATCAATCCGGAGCAAGTTCAGGGAGAGAAAACCCCTACCCTAAATGTAATCGTAAAATGTTAACGCAGTGAGAATTTCAGAACCACCCCATTCCACGGTTATTATTAATTAGTATCTATAGTGATTTATGTAACGGGTATTACATGCTGAGATGGCATAAAAAAAGGGAGGTGCTT
>JBELME010000008.1:0-38139 GCA_042096095.1 Enterovibrio sp. | reverse complement strand
TTATTTTTTCGGTATTGGGTTTTGCTCATTGACTAAAGGGGAGGATGGGAAAAGCATGATCTACGCATTTCCAAGATTAAACTTGAGTATCTTTATTTTTCAATAAGATGGAATCCTTTCAGGTGTGTTGAAGTAACTCCCTGTCATCAAATTGATACATGTGTTTTTGATGTGTTTTTCATGTGTCAGTCGAGTTTGGTTTTGTTGTCTTCCACTCGTCTTATTTCTATTCCCCTTGAATCGTAACGATGATACGTCTAGAGCCCGCGTGGTCTCTATGTTCGCCGAGATAAATACCTTGCCACGTCCCCAATGCCATTCGTCCATTTGAGATAGGCACTGACACGCTTGCGCCAAGCAGGGAGCTTTTAATGTGCGCAGGCATGTCGTCATCCCCTTCATAGGTATGTTGGTAATACGGTGCGCGTTCTGGCACGAAGTGGTTGAAATGCGCCTCCATGTCGCTGCGCACCGTTGGGTCGGCATTCTCATTCAGCGTCAAACTGGCGGAAGTGTGTTGAATAAACAGGTGAATTAGACCGATGTGTACGCCACGTAACTCCGGAATGTGTTGTTCAATTTCATCAGTGATCAAATGAAAGCCGCGGCGCTTGGCGGTTAAAGTCATGTTTTTTGAATCCACATTTTGCACACCTGCTATGTGAGGAAGTATATAAAGTGCGTGTTTAAGTGGCCGGGCATCGCTTTTTAGGATGCATAATCACTGACCTAACGCAAAACGGTTGCAATGTAATCATGCCAACATGGCACACCTTAGCCAATCGCAATAAAAAGATATCGGCGTAAAACTGTGTAATGGCCTAGCATGGGTACACAGTAGATCGTAACATTACACCACTTTGGCGATTACATGACGAAGTGTGGTCTGCCTCGAATAATGTGGGATGACAGTGCCCACTCGAACCGACTCTGTCTATAAGGAACAATAACTATGTTGAAGTCTATCAATCCGACGCAAACGGCAGCGTGGAAATCGCTTACCGCTCATTTTGAAGATGCGCAGGATTTGACCCTTAGCTCGCTTTTTGCCAACGATCCAAACCGTTTCGATAAGTTCTCTGTCAATTTCGGTGACGATATCCTTCTGGATTACTCGAAAAACCTGATCAGCGAACAAACACTCGATAAGTTGTTCGCGCTTGCAGACGAAACAGAGTTGAAAGCCGCGATTGGTGCAATGTTTGGTGGCGACAAGATCAACCAAACCGAAGACCGTGCCGTGCTGCACATTGCTCTGCGCAACCGCAGCAACACACCGATCATGGTTGATGGCGAAGACGTTATGCCACACGTGAATGCAGTGCTTGAGAAGATGAAGGCATTCTCCGATCGCGTGATTGGCGGTGATTGGAAAGGCTACACTGGCAAAGAAATTACCGACATCGTGAACATCGGTATCGGCGGTTCAGACCTTGGCCCTTACATGGTGTCAGAGGCGCTGGCTGCCTACAAAACGCACCTGAACCTGCACTTTGTGTCTAACGTTGATGGCACACACATTGCTGAAACGTTGAAAGATTTGAACCCAGAAACAACGCTGTTCTTGGTGGCATCTAAAACGTTCACCACACAAGAAACCATGACCAATGCATTGTCTGCGCGTGATTGGTTCCTTGCGACAGCAGAAGAACAAGCACATGTGGCGAAGCACTTTGCGGCACTGTCGACTAACGCAAAATCTGTAGCAGAATTCGGTATCGACACTGACAACATGTTTGAATTCTGGGACTGGGTTGGCGGTCGCTACTCACTGTGGTCTGCAATTGGTTTGTCTATCTGTTTAGCGGTGGGCTACGACAACTTCATTGAGTTGTTGGCTGGCGCACACGACATGGATAACCACTTCCAGCAAACCCCGTTCTCTGAGAACTTGCCAGTGCTATTGGCATTGATTGGTGTTTGGTACAACAACTTCTATGGCGCAGAGTCAGAAGCGATTTTGCCGTACGACCAATATCTGCACCGTTTTGCTGCGTACTTCCAGCAAGGCAACATGGAATCAAACGGTAAGTATGTTGATCGTGACGGCCTGCCTGTTGATTACCAAACGGGCCCAATCATTTGGGGCGAGCCAGGCACTAACGGTCAGCACGCGTTCTACCAACTGATTCACCAAGGCACGAAAATCATTCCGTGTGATTTCATCGCGCCTGTAATCAGCCACAACCCACTGAGCGATCACCATCCAAAATTGATGGCGAACTTCTTCGCGCAAACAGAAGCGTTGGCGTTCGGTAAAAACCGTGAGCAAGTGGAAGCGGAATTTGTCGCAGCAGGTAAAACAGCGGAAGAAGTGGCAGAGCTTGTGCCGTTTAAAGTGTTCGAAGGTAACCGTCCAACCAACTCTATTTTGGTGAAGCAGATTACCCCTCGCACGCTAGGTAACTTGATCGCAATGTATGAACACAAGATCTTCGCACAAGGCGTTATCTGGAACATCTTTAGCTTCGATCAGTGGGGCGTAGAGCTAGGTAAACAACTGGCAAATCAAATCTTGCCAGAGCTTGCAGATCAAGAAGCCGTTGCGAGCCACGACAGCTCAACCAATGGTTTGATTAACGCGTTCAAACAATGGCGCGCCTAATCGCTCTGGTTGAGTAAAAAACAAAAAAAAGCCGCATCGAGCGGCGTTTTTTATGACCAAGAATAACGTTAATCGTCAAAGCAAATTTCTATATAAGCGCGTCCAAAATCAGAATCAAATGGCATGATGATGATTTGGCCTTCGCTCTTATGTGTGATGGTATGGTCACGGCCCGCCACAACGATTGGTGTCGCCATATCAAAATCAAAGCCTTTCTCCGCAAGAAGACGCTTTGCACCGCCTGTGACCATATTGGTGATTTCACCGACCATGTCCGTCACATCGGCATCGATTGACGTTGGTTTCTCGCCCAACATACGGTTCATTATTTCTAGCGCTAGCTCTTCCTCAAACGTGACAGAAAGAGAGCCTTTTGTTTTAGGGCCAACCATGCCAATCAAACCTGACACGTCGCCTTTCGCAACTTCCGATGTCTTCAACTGCGGTTTCTTTGGCGTAATCTCAAGCTGTGCCATGGTCGTCAATACATTGACCAAAGAAGACAAAAATGGGTTTACAAATTCCGCGCGCATAATGTTCGTTTACCGTCCTAATGCAACTAATGTTTCGCTACCTGACAAGATCCACAGGTTCCATGTGTTTCTACAACGTGATGACTCACGACAAAACCAGCCTGACTTGCTTTCTCTTGAAGCGCTGTGGACAAAGAATCAGCATGACACTCTTCCACCGCACCACACGAATCGCAAATCAGTAATTGTGAACAGTGTTGCGCATGGCCGGGTAAGCAGCAAGCGATAAAGCTATTCGTAGACTCTACTTTGTGCACAAACCCCTGAGAAAGCAAAAAATCGAGCGCCCTGTAAACCGTCGGAGGCTTCGCTTGGGGCTCAGTTTCTCGTAATACGTCCAGCAAATCGTAAGCACTCATAGCTCGTTTACTTTGAACGATAATTTCATATACCCGTTCGCGCTGACTCGTCAGGCGCACGCCTCGCTCTTCGCATAAAGCCTGAGCGCGGGTAATTAGCTGTGAAAGATTGGTCATAAGACCTCAAGAATCAGGCTGAAGGCTTCATTCTATCACAGCAAACAAAACGCGCACCCGCAAGGCCGTGATGAGGGTTTATATTTCATCATTGTAGATGAGAGAAATCGGTGAAAATGCGTTGTGGCACGTGAAGTTGGTGGTTTTTTCCGGTTTGTAGAGACTCACTTGAGATGATACGCCAACAACTTCAGTACATAGTCTTATGTTTATAAAGTGTTTATTGGGCTTCGCTATGCTCGCGGCATATTAACGTGCCGAAATCCTTCACCAGTGTTTCTTTCGTCAACGCGCAATAGAAATGCGCATCAGAGATTGGTGTGTGAAATTTGCATGTCTTGCACAAGCCAAAGCTCGCCGACTCATTACTGCATTGTATGTTTTTCAATAAGGCTTCCAGTTGCGTTTTCAATTGCGCACTCTCGTCGCCCAAGCTCTCTAAACCTTGTTTAAATGACTGGGGAGGAATGGCTTTTTTTGCGATAGCTTGACCTTGGGGGGTGAGCACCAAATGTGACACGCGACGATCGATCGGGTCTTTTTCCTTGGTTAGGTAGCCTTTTGCTTCTAAAAGAGAAATGGATTGCGACGTCGTGCCTTTGGTTATCCCCAGAAACTCTGTAACGGCTGCGGGGGTATCGCTGTACTTGTTGCAACGAGAAAGATAGTAGATCACCTCAAGATGCACAGGATGCAAGCCATGCTCAACGCCTACGAGTCGCACTTCATTGCGATACAAGGTGGTTATGCGTTCAAGGATGTCACAAATTGGCTCGATATCGTTCATGCTCACTTCTACTGAAAATGGTTTTTTGTCGAAACTATGTTGACAAGCATAGCAGGGTTCCGATATTAATTAAAAGTATCGATACGAAACTAAATGTAAGGAAGGAGCTCACAATGAAAAATACCACACTCACTTTGCTCGCACTTTCGTTGAGTGCGTCAGTCGCCGCGCATCAAAATGCCCATGAAGGTCATATTGTGAGCGGCAAAAAAGAGGGCATTAGCCCAACGTTCGATATTGTTCACGCCAAAGTGGTCAAAAACGGTACGTCATTGACGTTTCAAACTGAGGTTGTTGGCGAGGCTGGAAAAGAAAAACCCACCACTGTAGGGCAATTAGCGGGGTCAGCAGTGTACAGCTACGTCTGGCCTACGGCGCTTAACTCCGCAGACATTGGGTTTGATAAAGACAAAGGCATCGTCGCGCTAGCGGTGACTGCCCACCCTGATTTTGATGACACGCCACGTTACGATGAAAACCGCGATGGCGATAACGCCAATGACGGCAACGTATGGCATTCACACTGGGTCGTGCTTACAGAAGACAAGGCTTGTCCCGGCGGTTTGAAAGTGCGAGACATTCCGGAGGGGGCATCACCAACCGTGCCACTTTCTTGGCCTGAGCTTCCGATTTATATCGATAGCCCTGGCTATGAACCGCACTTCGCGAAAACGGAATTAACCGTTGACGTGCCAACCAAAGACATTCGTTTCAACGACAACTTTAATTTTGATGCCGTTACCGCTGTACCCAAGGTCAATGCTAGCGTGCATAACCCGCTGCTTTGTGTCATCGGTGTGGATGACATCGCCTCTGGGGATTTGTCACTGCCCGGCTTTGTGAAAGGGTAAGGAGAAGAGAATATGGCAATACATGTTTACGACACCTACGCGACGGCATCCTCAGGTAAGATCCTGCATTTCGATGTGTTGATGCGCGTAAAAGACGATGATTTGGCCGTGAAATATGCGAAAGCGTGGTTGGCAGAGATTGGCGAGGCTGATGCCACTGTTAAATCGGGTAACTGCGCGTTTTGCCAAACCACGGCAGATCTCCCACAGTATGACCAAGAGCTTAATCAGAACGGATATGCCATCTATAAATTGGAAGGGTACCCTGAGTAAGTTAATCGTGAACCTATTGATGAATAAAAGGCACTGCATCCCACAGTGCCTCTTTTCATATCGACATTTGGCTATAGAGTGTTTCGCCCAATACTATTTTTATTGCTTGATCTGCTTCAGTAGCCCCAATGTTTTGCCCTAACATATTTTGCAGTCTCAATATGGCACCTTTCGAATACGGACTAGTGCCATTTTTGATGATGTTATGGAGCAACATTTTGACGACTTCTTTGAATATATGTGACTCGTCGTCGTGATAGGCAGATAACCATGAGCTGATAAAGGCTTCCTTTGAGCTGAAATCGAGTTTTTCGAGAACGACAGGAAAAACACGCCCTTGCAAGGCGGTCGCAAACATGATGTTCTTTGCGTAGTAAGATTGAATACTACTTTTCCGCACGTTCAGCTCTTTTGCCAGACGATCGTATGTAACAGCCTCCCAACCTTCGGAAAGAAAAATCTGGAAAATTAACTCGTCCATCATTTTCTTTTTCTGCTCTTTTTCTTCAGCGGTAATTCTAGCCATGGTGTTGTAATCAGTTTCTAGTAGTGATGTAGGTTAACAGTCTTTACGTACCAAGTACTAGTAAATCACAACTACAGTTGTGATGGCGCGACATTTCTAAGCTTCTTCTCAGTATTGGCGACAAATGACTTACAAACGTTTTCTGACAGGCATATAAAAAACATTAAGTACTATCTTCTGTGAACCCGCTCCAGTGCTGGCCTGTGCAATTCTGGGTGTTACCTATTTATTTCCAGCGATAAAATAATTCCCTTTAACCTATTGCGTACTAAGTACTAATTAATTATAGTCCTCACATCGCTGCAAGAGAACGAGACATCAGTCACATTGCAGCTTGGTTTAAAGAGCAATGCCTAGCTTTAATTCGTACCAGTACTAATTGGGTGTTGCGGAAATTTTATTAGAGGAAAAGATATGAAACGCACCGTAATCGCACTTTCTGTATTAGCAGCATCATTTAACGCATTTGCAAACTCATCAGCGAAACTTGAGTTTTCTGAAACCATTCCGTTGACCTGTGGCTTTGTTATGGAAAATGCTGACTTAGACGGTTCTATTCGATTTTCAGACGAAAAAAATTCGAATGTTAATTCAGAAACCCCTGCAACTTTCCGTGTGATTAATAACGGTAACAATGGCTATGCGACAATCACAATGCGCAATTTTAGTGTGTGGGATGAAAAAAATAACTTTGGTACCAATGGAAACAAAACTGACGTTGAAAAACGCTCGACGTTTGAAGTCGACAACGGCTTAGTGGGTCTTCAATCGGTTGAGCCTGATGCTTCATTCCAAGTGGTGAGTGGTGTTGATGCTGAAGTGCGATTAAATCTGGACATCCCTTCATTTCGTTTTGCAGCAGATAGTGAGCTTCGTGTGACGACAGTGTTGGACATCGACTGCCTGTAGTAATACCAAGGGCATTGTTTCAGTGCCCTTCAATATTGTTATTTGAGGTTAATGATGAAGTATTTGTTTTTAAGTATGGCTTTTTTTTCATCAATGTCTTGGGCGGCTACATCTCATTTTCAAACACCAGTTCGCTATGGCGGTTCGGATAATTTAGATGCATGGCATTTGACGCCTGATGCCTTTGTTCCGATCACGATTAAACACCATGGGAATGAAACGGGTTATTACATTGAAGTGAACAACAAACAAGTCACGGATGTATTCACGATGGATGGGAACGATCTAATGACAGTCGACGTGCCTGTTACCCTAGAGAACAGACATGGAGCACAGCTTTTCAAAGTGTGCTCAGTTGCCCTACACGGAAGTTTGGGTTCGAGAATTTGCACGAAAGCTGAACTTTTTTTGATAGAGGCCACTGAATGAGATTGTTAATACTGAGTGTTTTGCTGTTAGGTTCGATGAAGGTTTACGCATCGAGTGAGATTCGCTCGTCGAACAATGCCTCGTGTGAACAATCTGATTTTCAGCCTTGGGAGCTAAGTTCGGGTGTTGGGCAAGGCATGTATGATGGGTTGCAAGCAAGTGATAGCATTGTCAATATTGATGAGGGTGATGAAACGCAATTTGGCGTGAGGGTGACCTATAGGTTTGGTGGTGCAGATCCTATTGACTGTACGAAATTTCAACGTCTAGTAGAACGAGAGCAAGCGGCCTATACCACTCAATTGGAACTTAAGGTTAAACAGCTAGAGGCCAAACTGGCGAAGCAAGAAGCTGTTGATATATCACGAATCAAATTCAAGTAGCGAGTATTGGCGTCTTCTAACTGCTTAAACTCTGACCTTTCCATACATGATCTAATTCCGCTTATCGACTTGGGCATTTTCTCAGCTTGAGGTAGAATCCGCTCTCTTTTATCAGGTGCTGCTTTTCGCAGCACTTTGGCGTTACAGAGTGCTATGAGGTCGATCCATGTTTAATGAAACCACTGACATCCCAAATCCACTATCAGGCAGCGCGTCTGAGGGTTTGTCTTACCCGTCAGCCCGTTTCTCCATTGCGCCAATGTTGGATTGGACCGACCGTCATTGCCGCTACTTCCACCGTATTTTGTCGAAGAACGCATTGCTGTATACCGAGATGGTGACAACCGGCGCGATCATTCATGGCAAAGGCGATTTTCTTCAGTTCAATGAAGAAGAACACCCCGTTTCACTCCAACTGGGTGGTTCTAACCCCGTTGATTTGGCGACGTGTGCCAAGTTGGCGGTTGAGCGAGGTTATGACGAAATTAACCTGAATGTAGGTTGTCCATCTGACCGTGTTCAAAATGGCCGTTTTGGTGCGTGCTTAATGGGTGAAGCTGAGTTGGTGGCGCAATGCGTGTCAGCAATGAAAGACGTGGTTGATATTCCTGTCACGGTGAAAACCCGCATTGGTATCGATGACCAAGACAGCTACGAGTTCTTGGTGGACTTCGTACGTACAGTTAACGAGAAATCGGGTTGCGACAACTTCACCATTCATGCGCGTAAAGCATGGCTGTCAGGGTTGAGCCCGAAAGAGAACCGTGAAATTCCGCCGTTGGATTACCCACGTGTTTATCAATTGAAGAAAGATTTCCCACACCTGACCATGGCAATTAACGGTGGCATCAAATCCCTTGAAGAAGCGGAAGAGCACCTGAAGTTCATGGACGGCGTGATGATAGGCCGTGAAGCTTACCAAAGCCCGTATATGCTAGCTGAAGTCGATAACCGTTTGTTTGGTGGCAATGCACCAATCATCAAACGCAGCGACGCGGTGAAAGCAATGTTCCCTTACATCGAAGAGCAATTGAGTAACGGTTCTTACCTTAACCACATCAGTCGCCACATGTTGGGTATGTTTCAGAACATGCCAGGTGCGCGCCAATGGCGTCGTTACATCAGTGAGAACGCGCACAAGCCAGGTTCAGGTATCGAAGTGCTGGAAGCTGCACTCGCGAAAATTCCTGCGGAATTGGATGTATAACAGCATCAACACAGACTTAACCCGATGTGGTTAAAAATGCCGCATTAGTTGGTGTGATTTACCATTTCTTTGAAGGCGTTATCCGTTATGGGTAACGCCTTTTTGTTTATGTGACTGATAATAAAGAAATATGAAAGTTGGCAAGGTTCGTGCAATAACGTTATCAAAGGAAAAGTCACTGAGTACCTTAGGAGGGTCTGATGATTGAGTTTCTATTTTTGGTTGGTTTTGCGGTTGCCTTGTTAGCAACGGGATTGAGCTTTATTGGCATTATTGCTGCGGTGGCAGTGGGATTCATCGTGATGGCGCTGGCTGGCATGATTGGACTGATGTTCAAAATGCTGCCTTGGATTATCTTGATTGCCGTTGTTGTCTGGTTACTGAAAGGTCGAGATAAGCATGCCACCCAGTACCGTGAATATTGTTCGAAACGTACACGTCGCTACCAGCGTGCCCGCCGATACTAGTCTATTGTTTATGAGGGTCTGATGCCCCTCATAATTAGGCGATAAACATGAATCATTCCGCATAAAAACTGGGCAGTTTTGTGCGGAATGTTTGCCTCGTTTTTGCTATAGTGCTCGCAAACATAATCCAATAGAAAGTTAGGCGGAGCCCTTTCAATGAAAAAACTGAACCTTTCTCTTGCTGCGTTAGCAGTGGCTGGTGCATTTGCAATGCCTGCGCAAGCAGCGGTGCTTCTTGGGGCCAAAGTGGGTGCCGACGCGTGGTATTCGGATGCAAAAATCAACGATGTGCGTGCAGATGATGCCAACATTCAAGGTTCTTACTACGCGGCGTTTGAGCATTTCATTCCTTTGGTGCCTAACGCAAAAGTACGTTACACCGGCGTTGAATCGAAAAAGTTTGATACTGATTTCACGCAGTATGACTTCATTGCGTACTACGAAATTCTAGATAACGATTTGATTTCTTTCGACATCGGTTTGAACCTGCAAAAATTCGAAGGTTGTTTTGAGAACAAAAAATTCGATGAGTGGCAACCAAACGTATACAGTGACGTTCGCCTAGGCATTCCTGCAATGCCTGTGTCTTTGTTCGGTAGCTTCAGCTTCGGTAGCTATGACGAAACCAGCACCGTTGATGGTGAAGCGGGTATTTTGTTCACGCTGGGCTTGGTTGCTGCAGACTTGAACTTCAAAGCGGGTTACCGCGTTCAAGATTACGACTTCAACTACTTTGGTGCTAACCAAGGTAAATTCATGAACGATGGCTTCTTTGGCGGCGTTGAATTCAACTTCTAATCGCCCGTTCTGAATAGTGAAAACCGCGCGTTGGCGCGGTTTTTTTGTTTCTAGCGGTGAGAAGTGAGTATTAAGGCGGCCCACCTTTGCTTTGTTCTCGTGTGGGTTGAAAGCCTGCTACTGCGAGTATCTCGAAAACCAGAGTACAGCCGCTGACCACGAAAAACGCCATGATATTAAGCTGTTGGTAAAGCGCAAAACGAATCAGCTCCACGCCAAAGGTGAATGGGTTATAACGACATATCTCGTATAACCAAATACTGGCTTCCTGCATTTTCCAAAGCGGGTAGAGTGCGGACGAAAGAAAGAACATGGGGAAGATGACAAAATTCATCACGCCTGCGAAGTTTTCTAATTGGCGAATGCGCGATGCGATAACAATACCGAGCGCGCTTAACATCAACGCGGTTAAAAACAGCGCGGGGATGACCAGGACATAGCCCATCGGTTCTAATGGTCTGTCATAGAGTGCCGCAATCACCAAGAATGCGCCGACTTGTAAGACACTCACAATGGCGCTGGCGATCTGTTTAGAAAGTAAAAGAAACGGGCGAGGAAGCGGGCTGGTGAGCAGCACTTTAATGCTGCCCATTTCACGATCATAGACAATCGATAACGAGCTTTGCATGCCGTTGAACAGCAAAATCATGGCGCAAAGGCCGGGCAGAATATATTCCTCATAATTGATGTAAGTGGCGTACGGTTCCATGATCGCAATACCAAGGGTAGCACGAAACCCCGCGGCAAACACCACCAGCCAAAGTAGCGGCCTCACAAGGCTGGCAGCAAATCGAGCGCGCTGAGAGAAAAAGCGCAGCCACTCTCGATAACAGATTCCGACAAAGGCATACCAGTAGGTCATTTTGCTTCCTCGTCAGTCAATTTGGCGAACACATCCGACAATAAGGCTGCTTGATAGAAGGCAATGAGGTTTCGGGCTGAGTCATGGGCTTTAAGTTGGCCTTTGTTCAACACCAACACATCATCGGTTGTAGCCACTTCTTCGATGAGGTGTGTGGCCCATAACACGCACAGGGGCTTTTGCTCGCACAAGGCTCGCACTGCCTCTGAGAGTGATGAGCGTGCTTTGGGGTCGAGCCCGCTGGTGGGTTCATCAAGCAGTAGTATTGATGGGGAATGCATCAAGGCGCGAACCAGTTCAGTGCGACGCCGATGGCCGCCGTTCAAAGTGCGCACTTTGTCTTTGAGTCGATCACTCAGTGAAAAATGGGCGAGTAAAGGGGCGGCATGCTGCTGGGTCTGTGTCGCGCTAAAACCATGTAACGCGCCGTAGTAGTTGAGGTTTTGCGCGACGGTTAAATCGAGGTCGAGTGTGCTTTGCTGAAACACCACGCCCAATTTCGCCATGGTTTGGCGGTTGGGTGGCTCGCCGAGTAAATGCACATAGCCCGTTTGAACAGATAGCATGCGAGTGAGTAGCGCAAACAAGGTGCTTTTCTCCGCGCCGTTTGGTCCCAGCAGCATGTGCAACCCTTCGCCCAGCGACAGATTGATATCGTTCAGCGCTTGTCGCGCTCCGCGAGGCTTTGTGGCGCTTGTTTGACCGTAAGTATGGCTAAGGGCGTGAACATCAAGCATGAAAAATCACTTCACTTCACTTCACTTCACGAACGGCAACGCCCCAAGGGTAACGACCTACCTTAATGGTTTTGAGTACTTTACGGTTCGGTACGTCGATCACAGACACATCGCCGCTGACGCCATTGGTGGTGAGCAACCTGTCTTGTGCGGCGTTAAATGCCATTTGCCAAACTCGACGGCCTACTAATAAGTAGTCTTCCACCTCGAGCGTTTTTGTGTTCACGACGGCGACATGGTTTGCAGGGCCTAGTGCCACAAAAGCGGTGCTGCCATCTTGGCTCAGTTTCACGCCGACAGGTTGCACTTTGTCTTTGTGGACGCCTTTAGGTGCAAAGTTAATCTTCTTGATGATGGCTTTGCTGTCGGTATCAATGACTGCAACGGTACCGCCAATTTCAGCACTGACCCAAAGTTGTTTGCCATCAGGGCTAAACTCGGCATAGCGTGGACGTGCATCCACGAACGTATTGTGGATCATCTCGTTCGTTTCGGTGTCGATCCAGTGCGCCATGTTGGAGGTCTCTGAGGTGATGATCGCAAGTTTCCCATCAGGACTCACCGCTACGCCTTCTGGCTCAACGCCCACTTCCACTTGCGTAATCACGCTGGCATCGGGAATGTTTACCACTGTTATCAACGCATCATCTTCGTTGGCAATATAGAGTCTTTTTCCATCAGGATGGAGAGCAAACAGTTCCGGATCTTCCCCTGAAGGCAGCTCACCAACGAGTTGACCTGAATCCAAATCAAATATCTGTACGGTGTCTGATTCGCTGGCGCAAATGTAGAGCTGGGTTTGGTCTTTACTGATTTCAATACCGCGAGGGCGATCACCCACGTTAAAGGTGTTGATGACTTCCAATGAGTCCATATCAATGACACTGATCGTGTCATCTTTCTCGTTAGCGACGTAAGCCAACTCTTTTGCGGAAGCAAATGAACTAAACACGCTGGCGCTAACAATGAGTGTAACTAAGGGGAAGAGGCGATTCATAAAATGGCGTCCTTAATAGGTGGGATAAAGGCGGCACTGACTTTGAGCTTGATCGAACCCAAGCGTATCGAGTTCATTGCGCGGATGAAGGAATCCTTCAAAGGGCGCTGTGGCGACAAGTGCCTGTGAATAAAACATGGGAACAGGCTGTCGAAGTTGCCCATTCCACGAGCGATAGGTGAGCTTACGTCCTTTGTAAGCGGCAAGTTGAAAACGGTCGCTGAGGATAAAAGCCTGAATCTCATTGACGTTTGCTGTATTAAGAGCTGTGACGGCTTCATTGATGGATCGCACGGCGGCCCAAGCGGCGAAATCTTTGGCACTCATCGGGCGTTCGAAATCTTTCTTAAAGCGGTTTTGAAGTTGAATGGCGCCCCATTGCTCAATAGCGTAATGCCAGCCATCGCTGCGCATTCCGTGAGAACCGATCACGGGGCGGGGTAGCCATGTATTAAAAGGGAGGTGCTGACCAAACAGATTACTTTCGTCGGCGACCCAGACGACGTCATAGCTTTTTGCTTGCGTAAACAAGGGCAATTCTTGGGATGCCGAGCGGCGAAGGTCGGTATCGAAATTCCACACTTTTTCTTCTACCACGCGATGATTGAACGTCTTCATCGTTGCTTTTACCGCGGCAAGGTAGGCTTGATCTTCTTCATTCGGGCCGGACACGAGAAAGACGCTGTTTAGGCGACGAAGTCGCAGCCACTGACCAATCGCATCTGCGCGCATGGCGTAGCTGAGCCCTGTATGAAGTGTGTTTGGTAAACAGATGTCAGTGCGCAATGCATCGTCTGGATTGCCGTAGTTCAACAGCACGGCATCGTTGGGCAAGGTTTGGCGAAGTTGCTTGAATTCTGATGTATTAACATCGGTAAGGAAGAAGCGTGTTCCTTTGTCATACCACGCTTTTGAGGTTGCGATCTGCGTGTTGATATCATCACTGGTTTGGGTTTGTAGCGTATAGGTCTGACCGATAAATTTCCCCGTGCCATTCGCATCGCTAATAGCGCGAGTAGCACCCGCTTCCCCATCGTTTTCGGCAGCGCGAAGATAGTCGGGCACCGCGGTGGTCACGGTGGAAGGTTGACGCAACAAGCCAATATGGACATCCACACTTGCCAGCACGTACGGTGTAAAGAATAGCGTCGAGAGAAAGCCGGAAAAACAACATATCGCCTTTTTAATCAATGCATTGTTGCGCTTCTTTATCCCTGTCATGTGACAAACTCCGTCGTTATCAACGCCTTCACTGTATGTAGTGGTTTTCTCTTTTTCCAACGACAAGCCGTCGAATTGTTAAAAATCCTCCTAAAGAATGAGGGATTTCCCTGCCTTGGTAGCATGTCGTGAAATTCGTCTCGCCCCTACACTTTTTCAAGCATCGAAAAATGAAGGAGTCTGAGTGACATGGAAAACGTTGAACGCAATATTTGTATCATTACCGCCCTTACGCTGGTGGCCGTGCTGTCGTCTCACACTGTGTTCGCACACGGAGATGTCACCCCCCAATCAATCGACACATCAAGCATTCCTACCCTAGGTACGGAGTGGACAGAAACGAACCCCTTCCGTGATGTGGAAGGGGAGGTGAAAACTGAAATCGAACGTATTGGCGCGTCTGCTTATAACCAAAACTGCGCACGTTGCCATGGCCTAGAAGGCATTTCTGGTGGCATAGCCCCTGACCTTCGCATCCTATCCCCCGACTACGACGGCGATGAGTGGTACATCTACCGTGTCCAAAATGGCGCAGTGCGAAACGGCGCGGTGTATATGCCAAAAATGACCGAACACTTAAACCAAGAAGCGCTTTGGGCGATTCGAACTTGGCTTGAATCTGTGGCGCCTGAAAACGGTTAGTCAGCGCAGTGAAGAAGGGAGGAGAGAACATGGCTTTGTTTACACGAACATTCTCCGTATTTGCCAGACTTTGGCTGATGATTAACGTCACTTGGCTCATGATCTTGATGGGCTGGTTAGCATGGAGCTCGCCGGTTGATGCGCGCTCTTATGATGACATTCAAGCCAGTGGCACCATCAGTATTGCGGTGTACAAAGACTTCCCTCCTTATTCCTTCATCAACGCACAGGGTGAACCGGCAGGCATCGATGTTGAATTGGCTCATGCTCTTGCTGATGGGTTAGATGTGACACTGGATCTACGTTGGATGACACCCGACGAAACCATTGATGACGACATGCGAAATTACCTCTGGAAGGGCATGAATTTAACCAGTGAAGATGGCCGACGTGTGAAAGCGGATGTCATGCTTCGCGTGCCCTATGACAGAGAGTTTGCCCTGCAGCGAGATGATCTCGGTTTGCCCGCGCATGAATTAGTGCACATGTTCGCGCCGTATCAGCAAGAACGTTGGATGCTGGCCTATGACGCGACCAAGCTAGATCGTCCCAAAACGGCAGCCAGATTTATGTATTACCCCGTAGGCGTGGAAGTCGACACTGTTCCTCAGTTTTTTTGACCACAGCTTACGGCGGGCGCTTTCGTCAAAATGCGCGCACTTACTCCTCCGTTGAGGAGGCTTTTGATGCATTAAACCGAGGTGATGTCGCGATGGTGATGGGAATGAGTTCGCAGTTGGAATGGCTGAATTCCCCTTTGCAAAAAGAGACATCGCAAAGCAGCCAACACACAAAGCCTGTGCTCACTGAATTGGCATTCCCGTTGTTAGGGCGTGCGGATTGGGAATTGGGCATGGCGGTACACAACAATTATCGCCAACTCGCGTATGCCCTCGAAGACATCGTGCTTGTGCATATTCGCTCTGGCGATTTCTCCCGCTGGGCGGCACGTTATGGCGTGGATTTTAACGTGCCGACACGGTTTTCAGATATCGCGCCGAGCAAAGATTCTGCGCGGAATAACAATGAAAAGGGGATGAATGTTGAGCCTGTTGCCACGCTCGCGCAATCCCCTTGAACACATCGTCACAGTTGGCCCTAACCAAAACGTCTCAGCAAGCGATCGACAGGTCGGTCGTCCTTTGCAAAACAACGCAGTTTATTTCCTCTATCGCCTGATGCTTTTTGCGTGGGTGCGCTTTTTGACAGCCACAGAAAGAGAGGCAGGGCTTCGCTCGGCCAGCATTCAGCGATAAGGAAGGAACGGTTTTGCCACCCACAGGATTTATTTATTCTCAATGGACACCTAGTTGCTGAAAAGCAGTTAGCTAACGAAGAGGTATTCCCATGACAGTAACGTCATTTAAACGCGGCGCGCTATTTGCCGCACTCTCGCTCGCGCTGGCGTCATCGCCACTTTATGCGGGCGTCACGGATGAAGATATCCTCGCCGATCAGGCCACCACTGACGATGTGGTGAGCTATGGCCTTGGCCTTCGAGGACAGCGTTTTAGTCCACTGGACGCGATAAACCGAGATACAGTGGAAGAGATCCGCCCCGTGTGGGCATTCTCCCTGGGCGGTGAAAAACAGCGTGGTCAAGAAAGCCAACCCATGATCAAAGATGGTGTGATGTACGTGACCGGATCTTACTCGCGGGTGTACGCAATAGATGCCAGAACGGGCGATGAACTATGGCAATACGATGCGCGTTTGCCTGACGGCATCATGCCGTGTTGTGACGTGATCAACCGTGGTTTCGCCATGTATGACGACTTGGTGATTTTCGGCACCTTAGACGCCAAACTCGTCGCACTGGATGCGAAAACGGGCAAGGTGCGCTGGAAAAAGACCGTGGATAACTACCAAGACGGTTACTCCATTACTGCCGCGCCGATCATTGTGAAAGGCAATGTCATCACGGGTGTATCGGGGGGGAATTTGGGATAGTAGGGAGAGTGCGCGCGTATGATGCGAAGACAGGTAAGTTGGTGTGGGAGCGCCCGACCGTTGAAGGCCACATGGGCTACGTCTACAAAGACGGAAAGAAAATCGAAAACGGCATCTCAGGTGGCGCGCCAGGAAAAACATGGCCAGCCGACCTCTGGAAAAGTGGCGGTGCCGCGCCGTGGTTAGGCGGTACGTATGACCCTGATACGGATTTGCTCTTTTTTGGTACGGGTAACCCTGCGCCATGGAACTCACACATGCGTCCGGGCGATAACCTCTTTTCTTCATCACGCCTTGCGATCGACCCTGATGACGGAAAAATTGTGTGGCACTTCCAAACCACGCCGCACGATGGCTGGGATTTTGATGGTGTAAATGAGCTGATTTCATTTGATTACCAGGAAGACGGTAAAACCGTGAAAGCGGCTGCGACAGCAGACAGAAATGGCTTCTTTTACGAGCTCAATCGCACCAATGGCGATTTCATTCGCGGCTTCCCGTTTGTCGATAGAATCAGCTGGGCGAAAGGCCTCGATGACAAAGGGCGTCCTTTGTATGTTGATGAAAACCGCCCGGGTGACCCGAGCGAAGTGAAAGACGGCAAGCAGGGTAAAACCGTTATTGCAGCGCCTTCTTTCCTTGGTGGTAAAAACTGGATGCCGATGGCCTACAGCCAAAATTCAGGCTTGTTCTATGTGCCTGCGAATGAGTGGCACATGGACATTTGGAATGAGCCGGTGTCCTACAAACGTGGTGCAGCCTACTTAGGGGCGGGTTTCACCATTCGTTCAAACCACGATGATTATATCGGTGTACTCCGTGCCTATGACCCGAAAACCGGTGAGAGAGTGTGGGAGTTCAAAAACTATGCGCCACTGTGGGGCGGCGTGCTCACCACGGCAGGCGGTTTGGTGTTCACCGGTAACCCTGAAGGGTACTTAATGGCCTTTGATGATAAAACGGGTGAGCTGCTTTACAAGTTCAACACTGGTTCCGGCATTGTGGGTAGCCCAGTGACATGGGAGATGAATGGCGAACAATACATCTCGGTATTGTCAGGCTGGGGTGGTGCGGTTCCACTTTGGGGAGGAGACGTGGCTAAGCGCGTGAAAAATTTCAACCAAGGTGGCATGGTATGGACCTTTAAGCTGCCGAAAGCCTAAATTTTTCTAATGTTTCACCCGTTCAATGCCGAGCTCTCGCTCGGCATTCTTCTCTCTTTTTTCTTTTCTCTGTTCTCTTGTTCCTGGCTCTTTCTCGTACCTCACATCTCATCTCTCGCTCCTCGTTTTTCTCCATTATTGAAATCGGGACATGCACCTTATGGCACAGGGTAAATACTCTTTAATGACGATTCTGCAGTGTGCCGTTGCCGTAAAAAGTCGCTGGAACGTCAATCATCCTGAGAGCGAGAAAAGTGTTCGCATACGATGAAAAACATAGGTAAATCATGGTGGGTCATGATGTTTTTTTGGCGGGTATAGCGTGAAAAACCAAAAAGGAAACAGTGATACACGCGAATGCGTTGTCCTCCTTCTTTTCGTTTACCCGTCGAAAGTATGAGATTTTGCCAACCAAGGGGTGATGGTGAGATCCCACCTCCTTTCCATACTCTAAGTACAACGCCTGACATGACCTCCAAAGGGAGCGTCAGGGAAGACGAAGGCGATATCGCCAACGAATTATGATGAGGTGGACAATGATTTACGCAAAACCAAATACCGACGGAGCCGTCGTTAATTTCAAGGCGCGTTATGGCAACTACATTGGCGGTAACTGGGTTGAGCCAGTTAAAGGACAATACTTCACTGATACATCGCCTTGTTCGGGCGAATCGATCGCAGAAATTCCTCGCTCCAGCGCAGAAGACATTGAATTGGCGCTCGACGCCGCGCATCAAGCGAAAGCTGCGTGGGGAGCAACATCAGCCACCGAGCGTTCTAATATCCTCCTCAAAATTGCTGACCGTATCGAAGCCAACATCGAATATTTGGCCGTGGCAGAAACATGGGAAAACGGCAAAGCTGTGCGCGAAACCCTCGCCGCTGACCTGCCGCTTTGTGTCGATCACTTCCGCTACTTCGCCGGGGCGATTAGGGCCCAAGAGGGGTCTGCGGCTGAGATCGATGCCAATACCGTGGCCTACCATATTCACGAACCTTTAGGGGTCGTCGGGCAGATCATCCCTTGGAACTTTCCACTGTTGATGGCAGCATGGAAAATTGCGCCAGCGCTTGCTGCAGGTAACTGCATTGTCTTAAAACCTGCCGAGCAAACACCGACGACCATTTTATTGTTGATGGAGTTGGTGGGTGACTTGTTGCCACCAGGTGTATTGAACGTGGTCAATGGCATGGGGCCAGAGGCTGGCCAAGCGCTCGCAACATCCAACCGTATCGCAAAGATTGCATTCACAGGCTCAACAGCTATTGGTAATCATGTGCTTCGCTGTGCGGCAGATAATTTGATCCCATCAACAGTGGAGTTGGGTGGTAAATCGCCCAATATTTACTTTGAAGATGTGATGCAACAAGAAGACGAGTTCATCAGCAAAGCCGTCGAAGGCTGTGTATTGGCATTCTTCAACCAAGGCGAAGTGTGCACGTGTCCATCGCGTGTATTGGTGCAAGAAAGCATCTTTGACGCGTTCATGGAGAAAGTGGTTGAACGCACCAAAGCAATCAAACACGGCAACCCGCTCGACACAGAAACACAAGTGGGCGCACAAGCGTCTAACGAGCAATACGAGAAGATTTTGAGCTACATGGACATCGGTCGTGAAGAGGGCGCGGAGCTACTGATGGGCGGCGAGTCTGCAGACTTCGGCGGCGGTTACTACGTGAAACCGACCATCTTCAAGGGCGACAACACCATGCGTGTATTCCAAGAAGAGATCTTCGGCCCTGTTATTGCTGTCACCACATTCAAAGATGAGGCTGAAGCGTTAGCGATTGCCAATGACACCGAATATGGCCTAGGCGCAGGGCTTTGGACGCGTGATGTAAACCGCGCATACCGCATGGGACGAGCCATTCAAGCTGGCCGTGTTTGGACGAACTGTTACCACCTTTACCCTGCACATGCGGCGTTTGGTGGTTACAAAAAATCCGGTATTGGCCGTGAAACCCACAAGATGATGCTGGATCATTACCAACAAACCAAAAACTTGCTGGTGAGCTACGACATCAACCCACTCGGTTTCTTCTAACGCTTCTCTGCCATCCTGACAGCGGCCATTCCCAGAGCGGCTGTCAGGTTTAGCGATGCGGGGCTCGTACCCCGCTTTTTTCAGCAGGTACATCCATGCCCGAGCCGTTTATGTATTGGCGTCGTTGGCTTTGCCTCAGCCTTCTTTTATTACTCTTTCCTTTGACCTTATCTGCCCAAGAATGGTTAGAAATGAGCGAGGAAGCCCAAGCCTTATTTCCCAGCGCCACGCGAATGAAAGCGTCGCAAGATGCGATGCCCATTACCGATATTTATCAACTCGATCAGCCAATCGGGTATGTGTTTGAAACCGATGACCTCACCGATTTCCCCGGTTTTTCCGGTGACAGTATTAACCTGCGGGTGGGTCTCGATGTGGACGGGGTGATAGTGGGTCTTATCCTTGTTCGCCATCACGAACCCATTTTTCTGCATGGGCTTGGCGAAGCCCCGTTGTACGAATTTATCGTGCAATATCAAGGGCTATCACTTAAGCAACAAGTGCTGGTGGGCAGCGATCAGGCACGTATTGCGAGTGAAGAATTGGCGTACTTTGATGGGGTAACAAAAGCGACCGTTTCCGTTATGGTCGTGCACGACACCCTTTTAGCGGCCGCACGAAAAGTGGCGCAATCACGCCTCAGTGGCTTTGGTTCTTCTGCAAAAGCCACATTAAATATGGAAAGATTTACGCCTAAAACATTTGATGATTTACGCGCAGAACAGTCGCTGTTTCATTGGCAGCTCAGCGATGAAGAGGCAGCCACACAATTGAACGTGGTCGCTCAGCGATTACGTGCCGCACGAGACGCGCATCTTGATGACGATGTGCCATTCATTGATTTTTCGATCGCGCTACTCAACCCTCCGACAGTGGGCAAAAATTTACTGGGAGAGCGAGAATACCACCGCATCATGCAAACTCTCGATGCGGGGGAAATGGCCGTATTGGTGGGATCACGCGGCGGCTACTCGTTTGTTGCCGATGATTTTGTGTCGGGCACAACGCCGGCGAGATTGTCACTTCGACAGCAGGGCAGTCCGCTCGCACTGCGTGACGCGGATTTATATCACGCGCAGCCTCCTGAATTTTCCGCGTCAGTTGAATCATTCATCGCACCCTTTGATGAGATAAAAATCTTCACCTTCTCAGATCAAAGTGGGTTCGATCCTTCGTTACCGATCGATGTTGGTATGACGATCCAATTGAAGAAGAACTTTCTTGAATCAGAGCACGTGTTGATTGAAACCGCCTACCGTCTGCCGGACAGCGTGCTGGTCCCCGTTGAACCGCTGGCACCCCCCACGCCGCTATGGTTGCGTATCTGGAATGATCGCACTTTGGAGATTGGCGTTCTTTCTCTTTATCTCATCTTGCTGACGGGCGTGTTTTTGTTTCAGCACCGCTTAGCAAAATTTGGACGCTATTTAACGCCAGTGCGGTTAGCCGCATTAATTTTTACGATGGTTTTTATCGGGTTTTATGCGCAAGGGCAGCTTTCTGTCGTCAATATTTACACCTTATTGCTGTCGCTATGGCGAGGGTTCGATATCACTGTCTTTTTGCTCGATCCGATTCTTTTTGTTCTGTGGACCTATGTGTTTATCAGCTTGTTCCTTTGGGGGCGAGGCGTGTTCTGTGGGTGGTTGTGCCCCTTTGGGGCGATGCAAGAATTGGTGGCTGTGGCGGCGGATAAGCTTCGTCTTCGGCAATGGAAAATCAATGATCCGCTCCATCAGCGGTTGATCCTCGTGAAATACGGTGTGCTGGGGGTTCTGGTTGGAACGTCCTTCTATCAACTCTCATTGGCAGAAACCATGGCGGAGGTGGAGCCGTTCAAAACCGCGGTGACGTTAATATTCGATCGGGCATGGCCCTTTGTGCTCTATGCCGTTCTGTTGTTGGTTCTTAGCGCACGCGTACACAAAGCATATTGCCGATATTTGTGTCCATTAGGCGCCGGCCTTGCCGTTCTTGGTCGGCTACGGCGCTTTAGCTGGCTCACGCGGCGTGAAGAGTGCGGCAGCCCTTGTCGATTGTGTGAAAAGCATTGTGGCATTAATGCGATTCATAAAACGGGTCAGATTGATTACAACGAGTGCGTACAGTGTTTGGCATGTCTGGCCATCGTGAGTGATGAACATCGTTGTGTCGCAAACAAATACGGCAAGAAACGCACATCAAGAAGAGCGGTGCGTTCATCAGAAGAAGGCGTGGTAGTCGTTGTTTCGCCTCATCATTCTTCGTAAAGCAGAGATGTGAAGGAAGGTTATTTCTGTTTTAGCAAAACTCACTTGCGTCTTGGAGGAAATAAATCATCACAAAGTAGGATTGGTAGTTTTGGGGCTTCTATTTAGGCTGTAAACAGTGGTGAGCATTTTGCCACTGAAGTATCTGGTACAAGGAGCAATCACTATGTGGAAAAAACCTAGCTACACAGAACTACGACTCGGATTCGAAGTCACCCTCTACATCAGCAACCGTTGATCGAGGAGAAAAGGGGTGCCGCCTTCGGGATGCATCCCTTTTTTGTCCCTGATTGTTAGGTAGTTTGGTGAGGCGTGTCGACATGTCAGTGCCCAACGAATGAAAGGCCAAGGAGAGTGCAAATGCAGATCGTGGTACTAGGCTCTGCTGCTGGAGGCGGTTTTCCGCAATGGAATTGCCATTGTGGCATGTGTTCTTCGGTCAGAAACGGCACCAGCCGTGCTGAGCCAAGAACACAATCTTCAATTGCCGTGAGTGATGATGGAGAGAACTGGGTGGTGATCAACGCCTCGCCAGATATTCTTCAGCAAATTAATGCCTCCCCTCAGTTAGCTCAGGCTGACGGTGCGCGTGGTTCGGGCGTACGATCAGTGATTGTCACGGATGCGCAAATCGATCACACCACCGGGTTATTGATCCTCCGTGAAGGCTTACCGCTCGATTTGTATTGCACCGCAGAAGTTTCTGAAGAGCTTTCTACCAGTTATCCCATTCTTTCCATGATGAAACATTGGGAAGGGGGATATCGAACACACACGGTGGACCCGAATTCAGAAGCCGGTTGGCAAATCCCATCAGTGCCCGCGCTGCGCTTTCATCCCATCGTCTTGGCATCTAATGCGCCGCCGTTTTCCCCGTACCGCAATAAACCTCGCCCCGGCGACAACATCGGCCTGCGTATTGTGGATACACGCTCGGGCGCGACCTTGTTTTACGCGCCAGGTTTAGGAGCGCCAGATGATGCCGTGCTCTCAGCGCTCGCCAGTGCGGATTGCGTGATGATGGATGGCACCTTGTGGACGGATGATGAAATGATCCGTGAAGGGTTAGGTACGCGATTGGGCAGTGAGATGGGGCATTTATCTGTGTCGGGAGACGACGGCATGTTGGCCTTGCTTGACCAGTTCGATAAGCCTAGGAAGGTGCTGATCCACATCAATAACACCAACCCGATCCTCGACCCTGATTCCAGCGAGCACAAGGCAGTGCTTGAAGCGGGCGTTGAGATTGCCTTTGATGGCATGAATATTCAGATCTAGGAGGGATGATGAAAAACGCAATGAGCCGAGAGGCGTTCCAAGCCGCACTGCTTGCCAAGGGGCAGTATTACCACATTCATTCTCCTTTCCATCAAGCGATGTACAGCGGCAAATGTAGCAAAGCACAGATTCGTGGTTGGGTGGCGAACCGTTTTTATTATCAAACCTCAATTCCGATTAAAGATGCGGCCATCATGGCCAATTGTCGCGACCAGAAGGTGCGCCAAAAATGGGTGCAACGCATTCTCGATCATGATGGTCATGAAAGTTTGGATTGCGAGTGGGGCGGTATCGAAGCCTGGCTTCGTTTGGCTGAATCCGTAGGCCTAGATCGCCAAGAGGTGCTCGATGAAAAATGGGTACTGCCTGGGGTGCGATTCGCGGTGGATGCGTATGTGAATTTTGCGCGCAAAGCCACGTGGCAAGAAGCGGCATGTTCTTCATTGACCGAACTTTTTGCGCCAGAAATTCACCAATCTCGCCTTGATAGCTGGCCGACGCATTACCCGTGGATCGACCAAAGCGGCCTAACCTATTTTCGCCAACGACTAAGCCAAGCACGACGTGATGTAGAGCAGGGACTGGCGATTACCTTAGATCATTTTCAAACCGCCGAGCAGCAAGAAAGTGCGCTGAATATTTTGCAGTTTAAGCTCGATATTTTGTGGTCGCTGCTGGACTCGCTGAGCATGGCGTATGAGTTTGATCGTCCGCCGTTTGTTGGCGTGACGGATGAGCCTGTTTGGCACCATGCGATTGATCGTTAACAGAGATGATAGAGACGAGTGGCGAGATTCTAGATAAGAACCAGAACGAAAGAGCAAGGCAAACGGTAGGGAGTGGGCATGAGTGATGAAGTGGTTTACCAACGCAATGCGATGTTTCGAATGCAGTTCGAGAAGGCGCAAGAGAGCTACGTGCTGCTGTTCCCTGAGGGCATGGTAAAGCTTAGCGAAAGTGCCGCTGAAATCTTGATGCAGTTTGAGCAACCGAGCTCTGTTTCTGGCGCGGTTGCTAGATTGGAAGCCAAATTTCCCGGTGTCGACTTAGCCCAAGATGTGACGGAATTTGTGGAGGTGGCGTGTGATAAAAAATGGCTCGAAAGCTGTTAGCCCGCCACTTTGGTTACTGGCGGAGCTGACATATCGCTGTCCGTTGCATTGCGCTTACTGCTCAAATCCCATCAATCTTGGTGATCCAGCGGATGAGTTAACCACGGAAGAGTGGTGTCGCGCGCTAGAGCAAGGTCGAGAATTGGGGGCTGTTCAGCTTGGTTTTTCTGGCGGTGAACCCTTGCTGCGCCAAGATCTCGAAGAGATTGTTAGCCATGCCAATCAACTCGGTTATTACACCAATTTGATCACCTCCGCAGTCGGCATGACAGAAAAACGGATCATCAAACTCAAAGAAGCAGGGCTGGATCATATTCAGATCAGTTTTCAATCCGCCGATCCAGATCTCAACGACGCGATCGCGGGAAAACGTAATGCGTTCGAGCACAAAAAGGCCATGTTCAATGCGGTGAAAGCCAATGGTTTTCCGATGGTGATGAATGTGGTGATCACGCGACAAAACATTGAGTCGATCGAAACGATCATGGCGTTGGCGATTGAGCTCGATGCGGATTATGTCGAATTGGCGACATCTCAATACTATGGGTGGGCGCTGCACAATCGCGATGCCTTGTTGCCTTCCCATGAACAAATCGAACGTGCAGAAGCACGGGTGAATGCACTGCGCGATAAGCAGCAAGGCGAGGGGCCTACGTTTTTGTTCGTGACGCCGGACTACCACGAGCAGCGCCCCAAACCGTGCATGAGTGGTTGGGGGAACATCTTCCTCAATATCGCACCGGATGGAAAAGCCTTGCCTTGTCACAGCGCGGCGTTGTTGGATTTGCCGCATCCAAATGTGAAAGACCAGTCACTTTCAGACATTTGGTATGACTCAGAAAGCTTTAATCGCTTCCGCGGATTTGACTGGATGCCGGAACCTTGCCGAAGCTGTAATGAGAAGGAAACGGATTTTGGTGGTTGTCGTTGTCAGGCGTTGTTACTGACAGGCGATGCAGCCAATGCCGATCCTGTTTGCAGTAAATCCCCGCATCACAAGGTGATCGAGGAGGCGGTGGCGAAGGCCAATCAAAGCTGTCATAGCGAAGCATTGGTAAGGAACGTGAAAAATAGCCACCTGATCTTGTCCGTAAAACCATGATGTATTTCATGAGGAGAGGCTATGGCGACACCACATCCTGCCGCGCCAGATTGGGTTTTACTTCCACCTGCTGAGCAGCAGTTGGAATCAGGGTGGGTGGGCTATCGCCATGTTAGCGGTGTCATGCATTGGCATCATGCCGCCTCAGACGAAGACAGACTCAGCGTTGCCCTTGTGATCCCCACACCCTCAGACGATGACAGTGGCATTGCGCATGCGCTTGAGCACATGGTGCTGCGCGGCTCATCGCGCTATCCCGATGCAAATACCTTCCTCTCTCTTCGTGCGGAACTCACGTTGCTCGAGTTCAACGCCACCACGCAAAAAGAAAGTACGCGCTTTCACCTCTCAGGTTATGACCCCGCGTCGGTGCTTCGTGGTATCGGATTTATGTCCGATTGTGTTTTCTCTCCATTGCTAAATAGCGATGACTTTGATGACGAAGTCATTCGTCATACGGTGCGAGCGGATGGCTTTGGGTTGGATGGCGCCTTATACCGAGAGCTGACAGAATATCAGCGCAACGCGCGCTTCAACGAAGCCGTCGACATGGCGGTAAACAGTAAGCCGAGAGTGCCGCTTTACGGTGGCATGCCAGACACATTGGAAGCCTTGGATATCGTCAAGCTGCGCCGTTACCACAATAAGCATTACCGTCCAGAGAACGCCGTGCTTATTTCGTCAGGATCGTGGCCGATGATTGGTTTGTGGCGACAAGTGTCGAAAGCCTTAATTAACGTGGACAAGGCGCTTTCAACGCCGGATGACGATGACAAGGTGCGTCATGTTCCCTCAGTTCCCTCGCCCACTTTTTCGTCAGACTCTTTGCCTGAGACGTCGCCCGACCACCGCATTGAAACCCTGCCTTTTTCTCCGTACTGGGCGAGCGTGTTGCACCCCTCTTTACGGGCGCTACGTTGGCGGAAGAAACTCACCGAATTGGGTGCGACCCTGCTGCCATTGAGCTCGGATTTTCAGCCCAGACCCACCTTGCGGTTTCGCGTAACGCAGCGCACTGATATCAAGGCATTATTGCTATGGCTTGAACATATAAAGGATGAGATATCAGCGCGTCGCATTGCATGGCAATCGCAGTATTTCGCGCTGGAACAAGGGCGGTTCATGGCGAGTCGTTGGGGGGATGGTTTGCACCGCTTGTTTCATGATTTCGCCCTTTCACCGTTCGCGCCGTCATACCTTAAAGCCACGCCAAACACAGAAAAACTGCCCCCTGACTCTGAGGGTGTCTCCTTGGTGCCTCAAGGCGAATGGTTGTCGCCGTGCCAACCGCTTCGACGCTTATCCATATTGTGCCGTTGTCAGGCGCGCGATCATGCTACCCGTGCTGCCATCGAACGCTGGTTAACCTTGTGTCAGCAACGTACGCTGCGATGGGCGTGGATGAAGGGAAGCCCGATACTTTGCGACATCAATCAATGGGATTGCGCGAATGCCGTCATCCTTGGGTATACCGTTGATTTACCTATCAGTGACGTGGACGCGCTGCGCCAGTTTTGGCATCACACCTTAAGAATGCATGAGATCGATGCGATCCCGGGAACATGGCAGCGTACCGAAGATGGCATGGTGTTCTTGGGTAAGGGCAGTTCGCCTGTGTATCGCACGGGCAGTATCATGGAGAGCCATAAAGATGAAGACTCAGCCATGCATGTCACCTTGTCATTCCCGCACTCGGTGGATGCCGGAGAGATTGCCGCGCTAGGGCAAGCCGTGATGGCGACGAGCATGATTCAAAAGCGCCGTCTTGGTGGACGCTGTTATGCCGTGAGTGTGGGAGTTGATCTCATGCATTATGAATTAACATTCGATACGGTCGCCGATGGCGACCCAAGCGTGAGCTTTATCGCTTTGCTCAATGCGTTTGAAGTGCTCAGTAAGCCCATGGATGACAAGACGTTCGAAAAAGCCTGTCACGGCGGTTTGGGGCTGGTTTCAGCGAAGTACAACAAATCGCAAGGGCGTTTTCATCGCGCGTTGCTAGGCATGGCCGGACAGACCACGGCCATCGATGTGTCGAAAGCCACGCCGGATTCTTTGGTGAATTTGGTGACGCAGGTATTAGCGGCCTTGAAGCAGCCTACTTGGCATTGATGATGGGCTGATCAGCGTTTGAGGTAGCGGTCGAAATCGATGTTGGTCACGCCAACCACGGCTTGAATGCGGTTGTGAACACCAAGCTTTTTCAAGATGGCTGATACGTGTGATTTTACGGTGGTTTCAGAAATGTTCAGGTTGTAAGCGATCTGCTTGTTAGCCGCTCCTTGCGCCATTGATTCGAGTACTAAGAGTTGTCTGCGTGTAAGTGTATGCAACATTTCAGGGGAGAAGTTGGGCTCATCTTGTCGGCGATGTGACGAATCTTGCCCTCCCTCTGCGCGGATAATGTCGGCTGGCAAATACACATGTCCTTCTAGGATCTGCTCGAACGCTTCACGCATCTTTTCTCTCGGTGCACTTTTCGCGATAAACCCAACCGCACCATAGGCGATGGTTTGAAGAATGATCTGCTTGTTGGTTTCTGCAGAAATGATTGCAACGGGAATGGTAGGGCTTTGATTTCTTAACTCTAACAAGCCTTTTAATCCGGCCATACCGGGCATGTTGAGATCAAGCAGAATCAAATCGAGATCGGTGTGGGTGGCGGCAAGGTCTAAGGCATGGGTAATGTCTTCTGATTGCAGAATGTCACACTCTTCATAGCGTGATCGAATGACGGCGATGAGTGCGTCTCGAAACAGCGGATGATCATCGGCAACAAGAAATTTATACATGGCTTAGTCCCTTTCACTATATAAGTTAAACGCCCGCCATCGTCCTGATGACCCCTAATACTGCTGTGATTTCACGGATGTAAAATGCACCAAAATGGTTTCCTAAACATTGCGTTTTTTGTTCTTTCCAGTGTAGTGACCCTGATTCCATTTGTGGTCTTTGAAGTGTCCCAATCTTGAAACTTTCATCATGCGGGGTTTGCAAAAACATAAAAATCATCCTTTAGGAGGAAGCGCGAAGAATTGTGCACTGCTTACACTTACAAGATGTGAGCACCGATTAGTGAGACGCCGAAAGGTGTCAGGAGACAAGGCATGACAGCACAGCAATCGTCGTTGCAACGGCAAGCCGTTTACAGCGCAGCAACCTACCAACTCGACGCGGTGAAAGCCGCGCGAGAACTGGCGTTACAGCTTGATAGTGATGACATTGGCTTTGTGTTGTTCTTCTGTTCTTCTGCCTATGATTTACAAGCCCTTAGTAAGGAAATGTCGTCTGCGTTTTTGCATTGTGAGGTTATGGGGTGCACGTCGGCGGGGGAAGTTACGCCCTATGGATATTCGAAAAGTAGCATCAGTGCGCTAGGCTTTTCCCATAAGGATTTTAAGGTTTCTGGCATGCGCGTACCGTTGGAAGATTTTACACTTCAGTCGGCGCAGCTTTGTGTCAGCTCTTTGATTGAGGCATGCCAAACCGATCTGAAAGCACCCATCAACGGCAACACTTTTGTGCTGACGTTGATTGATGGGCTGTCGCCTATTGAAGAGCGTTTTCTCGTTACCTTGGATACGGCGTTGGGGCGCTTGCCACACTTTGGTGGCTCGGCGGGGGATGACATCCATCTAGCGAATACGCATGTGTATTGTGACGGCGAGTTTCATACTAACTCCGCCATTGTGGTGATGTTCAACACCCATTGCCCGTTCGAGGTGTTTACCACGCACCACATCGAAAGTCTCGATAGCAAGCTGGTGGTGACACATGCAGATTGTAACTCGCGCAAAGTGTATGAATTTAATGCCGAGCCAGCAGCGCAAGTGTATGCGCGGGAAGTGGGGATACATCTCAATGATCTTCGCCCTGAGATCTACGCCCTTCACCCTTTGGCGGTGTTGATTGGCGATCAGTATTACGTCCGTTCGATCCAGAAGGTGAATGAGGATCTGAGTTTGGATTTCTACTGTGCGGTGGATGATGGGATCGTCGTGACGGCCATGCGGCCCGGTGATCTGTTTACAAACACGCAAGACACGCTGTCGGCAATGGAATCACGCATTGGGGAACTGGAAGTGAGCTTGGCGTGTGATTGCTTCTTGAGGCGCTTGGAAGTGGAGCAAACCATGAAACAAAACCAAGCGAAAGCCATGATTTCCCGTTTTCGTTTGGTGGGGTTCAATACGTATGGGGAGCAGCTTAATGGTATCCATATGAACCAAACGCTCACCGGTGTGATGATTGGTAAGCCTCCTAGGGATAGCGCAGTGCCAAGTGATACAGACGCGGCGCAAGCGGCCACGGACATGTCGCCGTATTTGGCGAAAAAGGCAGGGTGAATTGAGTCAAAACGAGAAGGAACTCAAGCAACATATCGCCGCGCTAGAAGAAGAAAACGCGCGTCAGAAAAAGATGATTGATGCCTTGGTGCATCGCGTTGAACAAGGGGGAAGCCCGCAAGTGGATGCGTGGGGCGCCTTCCAGCATTCCGTGGTGCTTGCCGATCAGGTGCGTGATAAAACCGAGGAGCTGAATCAGGCGCTCCAATCTATTGAGTCCACCAATCGTCAATTATCTATCGCCAAATCCCAAGGTGAGAAAGCCCACCAACGTTTTATTGATGCCATTGAGTCCATCTCAGGTGGATTTGCACTTTATGATCCTAATCGTGAGTTGGTGTACTCCAACAGCCGTTTTCAACGCTACTGGAAAGACAACGCTGTTTCGTTAGATACCACGTCGCTGACACCGGAAAAGATCCGCGAACTTGCTCATGAGCGTGGGTTGATTGTGAGTGACCCTGAGGCCACTAACAATGGCCATACCTTAAAACTGAATGATAATCGCTGGCTGCAAATCAAAGAGCGTCTTACCAGTGATGGCGGCATGGTGATGGTGTACTCCGACATCACCCAGCTAAAACAGGCTGAAACGGCGCGTTTTGAAGCGGCGATGGCTGAGAAAAGCCGCCTGCTACAAGACATGGTGGATAACCTTTCCCAAGGGGTGCTGCTGGTCAGCAAAGACGGGAATATTCAGGTTTTCAATCAGCGCTTTGTGGTGATTTCAGGGCTGACACAGGCACAGCTTTCTGGTGCAAAGTTGGACGATGTCCGTGAAGGGTGCCCGATCACATTAGAGCGAATTGGACGCGGTGGCGCGCACCCGCCGGAAGGCATTCGGGTTCAGACGCTACCCGACGGCCGCGTGATTGAAGTGCGTAGTCATGCCATGGAAGAAGAAGGCTACGTGAATACCTACACCGACATCACGCAGCGTTATTTGGATGCCAAAGAGCTGAGAGAAACCGAGCAATGGCTGCGTCTGATCACCGATAATGTACCCGCCTTGATCGCCTATGTGGGGGACGATCTTCTCTACCAATTCACCAACCGTGCTTACGATGAATGGTATGGCTACCCGCGCGGCGAGTTGATCGGTAAACATATCTCGATCATGCGCAGCCAATCGAAATTCTCGGCGTTGAAACCCTATCTAGATCGTGCGTTATCGGGCGAGTCTGTGATGTTCGAAATCGAAGAGAACAATGCCAGCGGTAGCACCCGCTATGTAGTGAAAAGCTATGTGCCGAACCTCTCTTCCGCGGGCAACATCACGGGACTTTTTGTCCTCAACTGGGACATCACCGAACGCAGACGCAGTGCTGAGGAGCTAGAGCAAGCCTATCAAACCATGGAACTCAGAGTGCAAGAGCGCACGGCACAGTTACAAACCTTGAACGATCAGCTGCAAGGTGAAGTGGAAGAAAGGCGCGTTATGCAAGAACGGTTACTGGAGACCAAAAGGACGCAGAGTACGCAAACTTATCCAAAACCAAATCCCTTGCCGCGATCAGCCACGATCTTCTGCAACCGCTCAATGCCGCCCAATTGTACTTGGGGTCTTTACTGAGTCACCGCATGTCACCGTCGGCGCGCAAGCTGGTGGATTCATTGACGCACTCGCTTCAAGACGTGGAGTCACTGATCACGACCTTGGTTGAGATATCCAAGCTGGATGCTGGCGTTGTCAGGGCCGACAAACAGTCCTTTCCCATCAGCGACCTGCTCGACAACATTGCTGATGATTTCTCCCATGCTGCAGAAGAGAGTGTTGTTGACGTGCGATACGTCCCTTGCTCCGCGTATGTCTACACCGACTCACAATTGCTGGCGCGGATCATTCGCAACTTGATGACCAATGCCCTTCGCTACACGGTATCAGGGAAGATTTTGCTGGGTTGCCGTCGTTGCGTAGATGGGCTTCGCATTGAAGTGCTCGACACAGGCGTTGGGATCCCTGAAGACAAAAAGAAAGAGATCTTCCAAGAGTTCAAGCGCCTCACTGCGGATCAAGCACTTCACCATACACAGCTCGGCTTGGGGCTTGCGATCGTTGACAAGATAGCCGGTGTATTAGGGCATGGCGTGTTGGTAGATTCGATACCTGGCCGAGGATCACGCTTTTCCGTGTTCGTGCCCTATGGAAACCGAAGTACCCATAGCCCTCGTAGCATTGAAACCTTAGTACCCGATGCGGGCATCGTACTGCAAGGCGCGCGAGTATGGGTGGTTGATAACGATCCGAACATTTGTCATGCCATGGAGGAACTGTTGCAGCGCTGGGGTTGTGAGGTCGTGACGGCGTGCTCGTTGCAGGCACTCCAAATCAGTTGCGATACGGTGCAGGCGCCTGTGGAATTGTTGATTGTGGATTACCACCTCGACACAGAAATGACGGGCTTGGCATTGGCGCAATACATCAACGCTCGGCGATTACAGCCAGTACCGACAGTGCTCGTGACAGCCAATCGCAGTGAAGCGTTGCAGCAACAAGCGCGAGATTTTGGCTATTTGGTGCAACATAAGCCCGTCTCTCCGATGCGCTTAAAAATCACCTTGGTACATTTGCTGAATGGCGAAAAAGGGGATGGGGTTGGGCGATCTTCCTCCCCGTTTCTGTCTCACAAACGATAGCGCTCGCCATGGCACTTCGACGTGCTGACGACTATGCTTTTACCAGACGATGCATGTGGTTAATCGCGTAACCCTAAGTATTGCAAAAAGCAGGAAGAGCCAATGACAAAATCAGAACTCCGTTCTCTCTACAGCCAAGAAATGCTGGTGGAAGCCATGATTGAACCGTCGTTGTCGAGCGATGGCTGGATTGTTGAATTTCGCCATGCCCGCGGGGGACTTGTGCCATTAACCGATGGAAATGGTGTAGAACAATGCTTCGGCGACGTTGATATGGCGACAGAAAATGCCTTGGACGTGGGCTTTCATCAGGTCCGTATCGTCGACATGTGATCCGGTCTATTCCAGTTGGTCAGCCTCTTTTGTCTTTACGTGTTGAACGCTGAAACGCTGCTTTAGACCTTCAATGTAACCATAACTGCAGTCTTTACTCTGGCTGTAGTCTTTCTCACCTTAAAACCTCACTCCTTTCTTTCAAGCGCCATCCTTTTTAGGCCGGTTCGCATATTCTATGTCACAGTTTCTGACCGAATTTGCCCGATATTTAAACCCAAAGTTATAAAACATGCATTTCTATTATTTTTAGTTATTACGGCGAATAGCTAATCTATGCTGACGAAATAGAAAAGGAATGTCGTGACATGTTACTCAAGGAACTTTCTGCACTGGCAAGCCCGCTAAACGATCAACAGATCGGTCAACTACAACAGACCGTGGCTGAGTTGTCGCCACAGCAGTTGGCGTGGATCAGCGGTTATTTTTGGGGTTTAAGCCAAACACCTGAAGCAGCAGGTAGCAATCCCCAACCACTTGCTCAAGCGGTTGCCACTGCGGCAAAGCCTGCGGGTAAGCTGACTATCATTTATGCCTCTCAAACCGGTAACGCAAAAGGCGTTGCGGAATCATTGGAAGCGAGCGCGAAAGCGGACGGCGTAGAAGTGTCGCTGTTCTCTGCGGATGATTACAAACCTCGAGATCTGGCAAAAGAGACGCACGTGATCATCGTGGCATCGACCAACGGTGAAGGCGAGCCGCCTGATAACGCAATTTCGCTGCATGAATTCCTGCAATCTAAAAAAGCGCCTAAGCTCGATAGCCTGCAATATGCAGTAATTGGCTTGGGTGATTCAAGCTACGAATTCTTCTGCCAAACCGGTAAAGATTTCGATGCCTTCCTTTCTAAGCAAGGTGCAAAAGCGATTGTGCCTCGTCTTGATTGTGACGTGGACTACGACAGTGATGCGGCGACGTGGAGCGCAGATGTTCTGGCCAAGGTGAAAGACACCATTGGTGGTGGGGTTGATGAGGTGGTTGTTCCTCTTCATGCGGCAACCACTGCAGGTGCGGCATCGGCTTACAACAAACAAAACCCTTACGCAGCAGAACTAGTGGCTAATCAGAAAATCACTGGCCGCGATTCAGGCAAGGACGTTCGCCACATCGAAATTGATCTGGGTGAGTCGGGTTTAACCTATCAGCCGGGTGATGCACTGGGTGTGTATTACAGCAACAGCGCAGCGCTTGTTGATGAAATTCTGGCGAAAGTTGGTTTGTCAGGCGACGAGAGCATAGACGTTGCTGGCGAGTCACTGTCACTGCGTGAAGCACTGACGGACAAATTTGAAATCACAGCCGCTAACCCACAGCAAGTGGCAGCATACGCTGAACTTTCAGGCAGCAAGAAGCTTCAAAAACTGGCAGAAGACAAAGATAAGCTTCGTCAGTATGCCAACAACACCCAAGTGGTGGATGTGCTTGGCGAGAAGAAAACCAAGCTGACTGCCGAGCAGTTGGCAGGCTTGCTACGTAAACTGACACCGCGCCTGTATTCCATCGCGTCTAGCCAAGAAGATGTGGGTGAAGAAGTTCACTTAACGGTGGGTTTGGTCGAGTTTGAAAACGGTGAAAGCACGCGATTTGGCGGCGCATCAGGTTTCTTGGCACACCGTGCTGAAGACGCAGAATCCGTCAAAGTGTTCATCGAACATAACAACAACTTCAAGCTGCCAGCAGACGACAATGCGCCGATTATCATGGTTGGCCCTGGAACTGGCATCGCACCTTTCCGTGCCTTCATGCAAGAGCGTGACGCGCGTGGCGCGGAAGGGAAAAACTGGTTGTTCTTTGGTGACCGTACCTTCACCCAAGATTTCCTCTACCAAGTAGAGTGGCAGAAATTCCTAAAAGACGGTTTGTTGACCAATATCGACCTTGCCTTTAGCCGAGATCAAGCTGAGAAAGAGTACGTTCAGCATAAAATCCTTGAGCAATCTGCTGCGGTTTGGCAGTGGCTACAAGAAGGTGCATACCTCTACATCTGTGGCGACGCGACCCACATGGCGAAGGATGTCCATGAGGCATTGATTAATGTTGTAGAGCAGCAAGGTGGAAAAAGCCGAGAAGACGCAGAAAGTTACTTGAATGAACTGCGTAAGGCGAAGCGCTATCAAAAGGATGTGTATTAATGAGTGACAAGAAAGTTGAGTTGGGTACAGAGCTTGGCCCACTCGCGGACAATGAGCGCCTGAAAAGAGAAAGTAATTTCCTGCGCGGTACCATAGAGCAAGATCTGAAAGACCGTGTGACGGGTGGATTCACAGCAGACAATTTCCAGCTGATCCGTTTCCATGGTATGTACCAGCAAGATGACCGTGATATTCGCGCAGAGCGCCAAAAGCAAAAGCTTGAGCCGCTGCAAAACGTGATGCTGCGTGCTCGTATGCCCGGTGGCATTATCTCGCCAGAGCAATGGCTAGCGATTGATAAGTTCGCGACTGACCACACCATGTACGGCAGTATTCGTCTGACAACGCGCCAAACATTCCAGTTCCATGGCGTGTTGAAGCCGAACATCAAACTGATGCACCAAACGTTGAACAAAATTGGTATCGATTCCATCGCAACAGCAGGTGACGTGAACCGTAACGTGCTCTGTACCACCAACCCGGTTGAGTCTGAACTGCACCAAGAAGCCTACGAGTGGGCGAAGAAAATCAGTGAACACCTGCTGCCAAAAACACGTGCATACGCGGAAATTTGGTTAGACGGTGAGAAGGTAGAAGGTCATCAAGACGAAGAGCCAATTTTGGGTTCGAACTACCTGCCACGTAAATTTAAAACCACCGTGGTTATTCCGCCGCAAAACGACGTGGATGTTCACGCGAACGATTTGAACTTCGTGGCGATTGCCGATAACGGCAAGCTGGTGGGCTTTAATGTATTGGTCGGTGGTGGTCTCGCGATGACCCACGGCGATACGGCAACCTACCCGCGTAAAGCTGATGATTTGGGCTTCGTGGCGCTAGACAAAACCTTGGACGTTGCTGCAGCGGTTGTGACCACACAACGCGATTGGGGTAACCGTTCAAACCGTAAGAACGCGAAGACCAAGTACACCCTTGATCGCGTCGGCACTGACGTGTTCAAAGCGGAAGTGGAAAAACGCGCAGGCATTACGTTTGAAGCGGTTCGTCCATATGAATTTACTGACCGTGGCGATCGCATCGGTTGGGTGGAAGGCATTGATGGCAAGCACCACTTGGCGCTGTTCATCGAAAACGGTCGTCTACTGGACTACCCTGGTAAGCCTCTGAAAAGCGGTGTGGCTGAAATTGCGAAGATCCACAAAGGTGACTTCCGCATGACAGCAAACCAAAACTTGATCGTCGCTGGCGTGTCTAAATCCAACAAAGCGAAGATCGAGAAGATCGCACGTGAGTATGGTTTGATTGACGATGGCGTGAGTGAGCAACGCAAAAACTCCATGGCGTGTGTGGCGTTCCCAACGTGTCCATTGGCGATGGCGGAAGCCGAGCGTTTCTTGCCACAGTTCGTGACTGACGTTGAAGACATTTTGGAAAAGCACGACTTGGAAGATGAGCACATCATCTTGCGCGTTACGGGTTGCCCAAATGGTTGTGGCCGCGCCATGCTGGCGGAGATTGGTCTGGTGGGTAAAGCACCAGGACGTTATAACCTGCACTTAGGCGGGAATCGCGAAGGAACTCGCGTGCCTAAGATGTTTAAAGAGAACATCACCGATGCGCAAATCCTCGAAGAGATCGACACATTAGTCGGTCGTTGGGCGACAGAGCGTAACGACGGTGAGGGCTTCGGTGATTTCGTCATTCGTGTTGGCGTGATTGCAGAAGTGATTGTCTCCAAGAGGGATTTCTATGCCTAAATTTCAATTGTCCGATTTGCTTGGCCTGAACAAGGCGCAGCAAATCCTAGAGCTAGCACCCATCAACGCTGAACTGGAAAGCCTGTCAGCACAGGAGCGAGTTCAGTGGGCATTGGAGAATTTGGAGGGCGAATTCGCCCTCTCATCTAGCTTTGGTATTCAGGCAGCCGTCATGCTGCATTTGGTGACTCAAGCGAAACCCGACACTCCCATTATTCTGACGGACACGGGTTACTTGTTTCCTGAAACCTATCAATTTATTGATGATTTGACGAAGCAGTTGTCATTGGATTTACGTGTGTACCGTGCAGAGCAAAGCTCAGCATGGCAAGAAGCACAATACGGCAAATTGTGGGAGCAAGGTGTTGAAGGCATTCAACAATATAACCGTCTAAACAAAGTGGAACCGATGCGTCGTGCATTGGATGAACTGAACGTAAGCACGTGGTTCTCTGGCCTTCGTCGTGATCAAGCGAGCTCTCGCCAAACCTTGCCAATTCTTGGCATTCAAAACGGCGTATTCAAGTTCTTGCCAGTGATTGATTGGACCAACAAAGACGTGCATTACTACTTGAAAGAGCATGGCTTGCCATACCACCCATTGTGGGATCAAGGTTATGTGTCGGTGGGCGATGTCCACACTACACGTAAACTGGAAGAAGGCATGACAGAAGAAGAAACGCGTTTCTTCGGCCTCAAGCGTGAATGTGGTTTGCATGAAGATGTGAGTGACGGCGGCGGTATTTAACGGCGCTTGATCTCTATACTGTGTTGCTGCGTGTGATAAGCACAACGCCATAAAAAATGACGCCCAATGGCGTCATTTTTTATGCATGCTCGTCACGTTTATCAGTAGTTTTCAAACGTGCGTTCAACGTCTTTGTAGCATTGATCTCTATCGGCATTGTTGCGAATTTTGCTGCAGTCGTTTTCCGCCATTCCGCGGCCAACGTCGGCACTGCATCCAGTAAGAGTCATGAGGAAAACAACCAGCGAAAGTGTTCGAATCATAATCAAACCTAATGGGTCAAACTAAATGGAGAGTCTGATTACATTATCAAAGATTGTCATGATGATCTGTTTTGTTGAAGTGTCAGAATCTGTAAAACGAAAAAAGCCAGCGAGAGCGCTGGCTTTTTGTCTTCTACACATCGGCGAATTACAGGATGTCTAGTAGCTCTACTTCGAATACGAGTGCAGCAAACGGAGGGATAGCAGCACCTGCGCCGCGCTCACCGTATGCGAGGTCTTGTGGGATAGACAGTTTCCACTTAGAGCCAACAGGCATCATTTGTAGAGCTTCAACCCAACCTTGGATAACGCCAGTCCAACAATATTATTGGTGACAGGGTGGTTTATTGCTAAAGAACG